>JANWHX010000313.1 GCA_025450235.1 Chitinophagaceae bacterium
AACCGGGTTCTATAGGTGATAACAAAGTTTAGTGCTAGTTAGTAATTTCCAGGACGTCAATAAACTCGCTGCAATTCCTCGTTTGTGAATTACGCCATTTAATTTTTACAGTAGCGGGATAAGTGATTGCGGTAAGATCAAATGTAGAGCCTGATGGTATTTTATCAAACTTATACGTAGTATTATTTATATCGATGATCCAACCCCAGCAGCAATAGCATTTGGTCAGATCTCTTCCGGTAATTACTCCTGTTGAATAGCTGTCAGATTCATTTTTGCTTTTATTACAACCCAGGACGAAGGTTGCCAAAATAAGAAGAAAGAGTAATTTTTTCATAAACTGGTTTCATGCATGACTCTGCCACCACCAAAAACGCTGCTTCGAACCGGCACAAATGGTCACACTTTAACGTATATCTTCTTTTTATCCATCCAATAACAAATGGCCCACATCAGTATAATCACACAGATTGCATATAACAGGGAGCCTAACCTGGGGTCGCCCGGAATATTTATAAGGACTTTCTGGTATAACCAGTTCCAGGGATTGGTGTACACCATCTTGCCCTTATCATTGAGATGATCCGGAATTCGAATGAGCGCAAGTCCCTTCGGTAAAAACGCACTTAAGGCAAAAACAAATAACGCATTCTTGCCGAATACGTCGAAGAATTTAGTGAGCCATCCTTTTACATTTTTGAATTCAATCAGGTAAATCATTGTTGCGATGGTAATGATAGCCAGCCCTGTGGTATAAATCGTGTACGAACTGGTCCATATTTTCTTATTAATAGGAAAAACAGTATCCCAGCAAAAGCCGGTAATTAAGAATGCGACCCCAGCAACAAACAGCCCTGATACCATTTCAAAGTTCTTCCCCTTCTTTTGAATATAATCACCCACCAGGTAGCCAAAGATCACCTGGACGATAGCAGTCATAGTACTCATAATACCTTCCGGATCAAAAGGAATGCCTTCGCCCTTATACATGTGAGCAACACCAAGCACCACCCGGTCCACTTTATTTCCAAACCAGCCGGCCATTGTATAATCGCCCAATAAGAAACACAGAGCCCAGTAGAAAAGCAATAAAAGCAAGGCGATGAAAAATGCACCCCTCGGTTTGAGATAATAAATAATAATGGACGCAAAAAAATACGAGATGGCTATGCGGGCGAGGACGCCCAGGATGCGAACTCCATTTTCGGGATTATTAGGATCAACCCAATGCCGGAAGACCAGGTGGTTATCGCTCCATCTTACAAATGGCCACCATGTAAGGAACAGGCCGATCAAATAAATGAGCAAACTTCTTTTGATAACTTTCTTCCAGAATGCGCCGTCACCGCCGGATTGCAGGCGTGGCATGACAAATGATAAAGCATTACCCACCGCAAAAAGAAAAAATGGAAATACAAGATCCGTTGGAGTAAGCCCATGCCAGGGTGCATGCCCCAGGGGCGGATAAATATGTGACCAGCTTCCGGGATTATTTACCAGGATCATAAGGCAAACGGTAGCTCCGCGAAATACATCCAGGGAATAAAAACGTTGGTTCAAGCAGTGGATATTTAGTAATTAAATGTAACAAAATCATATTGATAAATTGGCAAAGCCTGTACAATGATTTATTTTGGCAGCATGGAAACCAAGGATTTTTTTGTTCATCCGAGCGCATTCGTTGATGAGGGCGCGCAAATAGGAAAGGACACTAAGATCTGGCATTTCAGTCACCTGATGTCATCTTGCAAAGTCGGCGAACGATGCAATATTGGTCAGAATGTATACATTGATAGCAACACGGTGATCGGCAACGGTGTGAAGATCCAGAACAATGTGTCGGTGTATAATGGAGTGATTATCGAAGATGACGTGTTCCTTGGGCCATCAATGGTCTTCACTAACGTCATTAATCCCCGCAGCTTTATTGAAAGGAAAGAGGAGTTTAAAAAAACATATGTCCGCAAAGGCGCAACTATTGGTGCTAATGCTACAATACTTTGTGGAATTGAGATCGGCTCCTTTGCGATGATCGGGGCCGGTGCTGTGGTGGTAAAAACTGTGTTGCCTTATGCAATAGTGACCGGCAATCCCTCGCGCCAGTCCGGCTGGATCAGCGAGGCCGGAATCCGGCTGAATTTTGATGCGACTGGGCTTGCTACCTGCGCCCAGTCCGGCAGGGTATACAAATTAGAAAATGGATTTGTTGGTCCAGCCCGATAGTTTTCAACTCGTGGGGACAACGGATTCAAAATCCGCACATTTTCCTTTCTTGTCAGTCCCATTCTTACCCCTATATTTGCACCCGAAAAGGAATTCCAGGATCCCCATTCCTGGCAATTCCAGTTTAACCAGTCATCCTAAAAAAACTCGTGTGACTGAGGTGGCGAAGCCTTCCAAAAAAACCAATGGTTTAACCCGTAAGTGGTTAGCCATCTACAGCCGTCCAAGGTGGGAAAAGAAAGTCAACCAGATTCTTATAGAAAAGGGATTCGAGAGTTATTGCCCGCTCAATAAAGTGAGACGTAAATGGAGTGACAGGATGAAAGTAGTGGAAGAGCCGCTCTTTAAATCCTATGTCTTTGTCAAGGTTAGTGACGAGGATAGAACAGCAGTAAGGATGACACCCGGCGTCATCAATTTTGTTTATTGGGAAGGGAAGCCGGCAGTGATCAGGGAAAAAGAGATCAACATTATCAAACGATTCTTAAATGAATATGAGAATGTTGAAGTAAAACCTATGGATCTGCAGGTGCATCAGCGAGTCAAAATCACTACCGGGCCGCTTATGGATCATGAAGGAGAAGTGCTTAGTCTTCAACGGAAAGCTGTAAAAGTTGCTATTGATAGCCTGGGCTATATACTGGTCGCCTATATTGACAGAACTAAATTAACTTCGACTCGTTCCGAATAGTGGCAATGCTTAATTTTGTGAACCTTATATCCCCTAAAGACATTTTAATGAAGCTTATCCGAACTGTATTGTTACTTGCTATCCCTTTCTATTTTTTTTCCTGCACTCCCCAAAAACCGCTACCCAATTACCTGGAAAATATTACCGATACCACGGGTGAAAGGGAAGTGACGATACCAGAACTTCGTATTCAGAAATTTGATATTCTTTCCATACAGGTTTACAGCGCAGCTATTGATCCAAAGGCGGATGAAATTTTTAATTTGCGATCAGGCGGCACTACTTCGGCCACCGCCGCACCCGTTGGTTTTCTGGTAGATGTAAATGGAAATATAGAATATCCACGGCTCGGAAGTTTTCACGCAGAAGGCCTTACGAAAGATGAACTGGCTGCACAAATAAAGAAGAGGCTGGTCGATCCCATACAACTCCTCATTGATCCCATAGTCATTATTCGTTTTCAGAATTTCAAGGTCACCGTTCTGGGTGAAGTGGGAAGCCAGGGAGTATTGAATATACCGGGCGAAAAAGTCACGATCCTTGAAGCAGTGGGTTTGGCTGGCGGGATAACTGATTTTGGTTTAAAAAATACGGTAAAAGTGGTTCGGCAAATTGATGGCAAAAGAAATATAGGAATGATTGATCTTTCATCTGATTCATTATTTATGTCTCCATATTATAACCTTATGCAGGATGACGTGGTACTCGTTGAGCCCGCTAAGAGGAAGGCTAAGAGAGTAGAAGAGGACCGGGCGCTGCAAAGAGTTAGTTTTGGATTGAGCCTTATTACTGCCATTGCCCTGCTTTATGGTATTTTTCAATAAATCATCTTAAAAGTGCAGAATTAAATTGATGGAAGAACAACAGGTAATAAATAGTAATAAAAGTGAGCTTTGGAATTTAAGTCTGAAGGATCTTTTCTATAAATATGTACGTTTCCTTCCGCTGTTCCTGTTGTCTGTGGCTATTGCTTTGTTCGTGGCATTTGCCTACCTGCGCTACACGACCCGAATATATAGCGCTACCGGCTCTATGCTCATAAAGAATGAACAACCTTCCGGCCGTTCCGATAAACTTGAAAGTATTTTGGAAGGAGGAGACAATCGGGCACAGAACATTCAAAATGAAATTGAAGTCCTGAAATCCCGCCCATTAATGGAAAGGGTGGTGAAAAAACTGAACCTGGAATTCAGCTATACTGCCAAAGGAAAAATAAAGGATTATAATATTTACAAACAGGGCCCCTTTGTTGCTGAAGCGTTCGAAATAAAAGATTCAACAAGTGGCTTCTCTTTAGACATTAAATTTATCAATGATCATCAGTTCCGCGTTGATAACGGAGAATCTACATTTTCTCTGGGAGAATTATTCGAGAACCCCCATGGAGTTTTCAGACTTGTCAAAAAAGCCGCTGCTGCAGCGGGAAGTGAATATACTATTTCATGGCAACCTTGCGCAAGCGTTGCTGGTGGGCTGGCGGGTGGAGTAAGGGTACAACCTAAAACACCCGGAACCAGTATTCTTTCTATCAGCCTGCAAAGCACGAATGGACTGATGGCGGCTGATATTGTTAATTACCTGATGGTAGAGTATGATTCGATGACGGTAGAACAAAATGGTAATTCCAACGACCAGATGCTTGGCTTTATCAATGAACGGTTGGATAGTATGAACCGTGAATTGGATATTCAACAAGTCAAGTTTCTGAAATACAAACAGGACAATAATCTTTTTGATGTGGACAAACAGCTATCAGAATATTTCATACGATATTCCGAGGCTGATAAGAATGCAGACGTTCAGCAATTCAAAGTAGATATAGCTGATGAAATAGATGCTTATGTAAAGGATAAAAAGAATCAATATAATACTACAACGCCTTCAGCACTTTTACTGGAGGATGCCACACTGATAGAATTGGTCGGTTCCTATAATAGGGTACAACTGGAGAGGCGTGCTTTGCTCGACGCTAATGTTCCTCCTGCCCATCCCCTGGTTAAAGGCGCTGAAGGGCAGATTGAAGAAATTCGCAAAAAAGTGATCGAGAATCTCGGTAATATAAGGCTATCGCTGCATTCCGCTATCAATGTGTTGAAGAGCAAAAGCAGAACGGAGCAATCTAAATTGGAAGCTCTTCCTTTTAAATTGAAAGAATATGTGGAGATGGAAAGGCAGATCATGACCAAACTTGAATTGAAAAACTTGTTGGAAGCAAAGCGGGAGGAAATAGCGATTCAAAAGGCTGCGATCACTTCTAATTCAAAAGTAATCGATGTGGCCGGCGCCTCCACGGTGCCGGTAAAACCTAATAAAAAAACAATCCAGATACTGGCTATCCTGATAGGCATTGGCTTACCCGCACTGCTTATTTTCATTGGCGAGATTTTAAATGACAAGGTTAACACGAGATTTGATATTGAGAGACTAACGCAGGCGCCGATACTGGGTGAAATAGGACATTCATTTGCCGATAACACGCTGATCGTAAATAAAACCAGCCGTACTATGGTGGCAGAGCAGTTCCGGATTATCCGGTCCAATTTGCAGTATGTCGTTAATAAGCCGGATAAATCGGTGATTCTGGTTACCTCATCTTTCAGCGGTGAAGGAAAATCATTTATCAGCACCAATATGGCGGCAGTGTTAGCGTTGGCGGGAAAAAAAACAATTATTCTTGAATTTGATATCCGTAAACCAAAAGTATTATCTGGATTACACATTGGTAAACGACCCGGCATCACCAATTTCCTGATGGGCAAAGCCACCCTGGATGAATTGATAACCGCTGTGCCCAATTATGAAAACCTTTATGTGCTCGCTTGCGGACCCATTCCACCCAACCCATCAGAAATGTTGCTGGATCCCCAGGTAAAGGAATTGTTCGATGAGATGGGCAGGCGATTTGAAGTGATATTGGTAGATACTGCGCCAGTTGGTATGGTAAGCGACGCCCTTACGTTAAGCAAATTCGCAGACTGTACTCTGTACCTGGTGCGGCAAGGTCATACATTCAAAAAGCAGATCGCCCTTATAGATGAATTATACCGGGAAAGTAAATTGCCTAAAGTCTCGATTGTTATTAATGATGTAAAGAACAAACCCGGATATGGCTATTATGGTTATGGCCGGTACGGCTACGGTTATGGCTATGGTTATGGTAGCAGTTATTATGAAGAAGAAAAGCCCCCACTCTCTTTCTTCGAAAAGGTCATGGTGAATTTAAACCCAATGAAATGGTTCCGCCGGCGACGGAAATAATCAATTTAGTTTTTTTATCATGCGTGTTTTAGTCACAGGCGGTGCAGGATTCATCGGCTCTAATCTTGCTGAAAAATTGTTGGTCGATGAGCGGGTAACCTTAGTAAGGGTATTGGATAACCTGGCGACAGGTTCATTGAAAAACATTAAGCCATTTCTCAGTAATCCGAAATTTGAATTTCTCGAGGGGGATATTCGTCAGTTTGAGACCTGTCTTACCGCTTGCGATAAAATTGATCTTATCAGTCACCAGGCAGCTCTCGGATCGGTTCCACGCTCTATTGTTGATCCCCTGACAAGTAATGAAGTTAACATCACCGGGACACTTAATATTTATACAGCGGCCAAAGAAAAAAATATTAAGAGAGTTGTTTATGCGGCGAGTTCATCCACTTATGGTGATCACCCTGGATTGCCGAAGACGGAAGATATAATTGGCAATCCTCTTTCTCCTTATGCTGTTACCAAATATGTAATGGAATTATATGCAGGGGTATTTGCAAGCTTGTACAATATGCAATTTATCGGGTTGCGTTATTTCAACATTTTCGGACCCAGGCAAAATCCACAAGGACCTTATGCCGCTGTGATTCCTCTTTTTGTAAAAGGATTATTAGAACACCAGGCCCCAAAGATCAATGGCGATGGGAGCCATAGCCGTGATTTCACCTATGTCGATAATGCAGCCGGCGCGAACATTCTTGCACTTTTCACTGATAATGCTGCAGCAATTAACCAGGTATACAATATCGCCTGTGGCCAGCAAACCTCATTGCTTGAATTATATAATTATTTGAAAAAGGAAGCGAA
>JANWHX010000314.1 GCA_025450235.1 Chitinophagaceae bacterium
CGAGCAATTCTCCTGACCCGATATAGCAGGACATTTCTACCTCTTACTCTTTACTGCCTGCTCCTATTATCTGCTTTCATCATCATCGGTAAAAAAAATCGATCTTCCTATATTGCGTAGTAGGGGTGGTTAGTTTCATTTCACCTCTTTCATTTTTAATCAAAATTTCATTTTCAGTGATAACTTCGCCGATACTATTAATTGTAATTTCATTGAATGAAATTGTGAACGAGAATTTCTTGCCGTCAATTTTTCCTTTCTCAAGAGAAGCCTCGCCGAACTCAGTTTGCTGGGGAAGGAGATATTGTAAAATACAGTGATAAACGCATAGATTGCACGGATTTATCTGTGATAATCCGTTTGATCTGTGTCATCGGTGTTCTGCCTTTTCATTTTTAAATAGTTCTAAGGTTCTTATAACGGCGCAGGATGGGAATAATACTATTTCTTCCCATTCCTATTTTTTATAAAAAGCTTTTGTAGTTCTCTCAACCGTGGGTGAATTGGAATGGGTGACAACAGAAAGCATACCGTCTTTCGTCATCGTCCAGGTTTCTGTGGATTTAAATTCATTGGTCTGTCAACAGCTATTGTCACAATATCTGCATCAGCTCAATCAAGCAATAAAAGCAATCGGTTCATAATTCGTTGATGATTTAGGTTGTGTTAAAGAATTAAATCTACAGTATATTTAAAAATGTCGTTTTTTAAAGCATTTTTTTATTCTGTGGCATACAGACCTCATTACAGGCATTTATTTATTGTTATTATTCATTTCAGATACTTCAGCGTTGCTGGCCTATTTGTTCTGCATTGCCCGGATCATTCAGTATCTGAATACAGGTAGCAGGTCCCAGGTCAGGGTTTTTCCATGATGATAAAGCCCATACAATTCTTTTGTCCGGCGATACTTCAAATACCTGTATGGTGCCTTCCCACTCACTTGTATTACGGTTACCTGCGATCCAGTTACAGATTACTGTATTGCCATTCGCAAGGCGTTGCGCTGTTTGGGTATTGCCAATCTTAAAAGGGGCATCTTCTTTAGAAAATTCCCAAACTGTTTTACCAGTTTTGTTGATCTCCCGGGTATAGCCTTTACCATCACCAGAAATAAGAGTATTGCCGTTTTTTAATCTTACAGCAGACCATACCGAAGAAGCTGGTGACGACCAGATAATTTTTCCATCGAGATCTATTTCTACAACCTGCTCTTCATGCATGAGTCCCGCTACAATCGTTTTTTTGTCCGGCGTCATGCGGGCATGGCGTACTTGCCCGTGCGGATTAGTACCCTCTGTGGGTATTATAATTTCTTTCAGCAATTTATTAGTAGCGGTATTAAAAATTAAGAATTTACCCACTTTGCCATTTAGTACCATCAGAACACTATCCTTACCGATGGGCTGGCATGAATGAGTTTCCGTGCCCGGTTCACACAGATACTGCCAGATAATATTTTTTTCCCGGGTGATAATACCAGCACCAGACATACAGGCATATACGATATTACCGTTTGGCAACAAGGTTATATCATCCATCTCCTGAATACTGCCTGTGGCAGTGCGTAAAGGCACCGAGTATTGCCAAACAACCTTTCCGCCACGAACTAAAAAAATGGATTGGGCCTGTGGCTTGCGGATATCAAATTCCCCGGCATATAAAAAATCATATTGCTTCAATCCTTTACCCGGAAGCTGGTATTCTTTCACCTCATTTTGAGCCAGAGTAAAAATGCACAATAACATCGCAGCAACAGCAGGTATAATTTTCATGTTTCTTCTTTATATAATTTCCGGGTCAGGTTATTAAAGCCACTATTTACTTACGGGTGCTTTTTTGTATCCGGGTGTGTTCCAAAAAATAAATGTCCCCCGGTTTGTTGATGTAATTAAATCAACAAACCCATCTTTATTAAGATCTATTGCTGTGATTTGAGAACCGGCGCCTGAACGATTGTGGATCAGTTCAGGTTTAAACTCAGCGCCACCGGGAGCATTTTTATTGCGAATAGTACGATACCAATACAGTACAGGTGGCCCATAAGAATCCGGATCGTTTAAATTATCAAGGTGGGTGAAAAAGCGTTTGCCAACGATATAATCCATTACACCATCCTTATCAATATCGGCAAATGTAGCTGCATGCCCCTGAGAGAATGTAACATTGCCTGCACTCTTTTGTGAATAATCATCGTTGATCATATGGCGAACAAATGTGATACTGCCACTGGCATCTTTTTTTTGTTCAAACCATGCTAGTCCAAATCCATGGGCATTCAAATTGCTTACCACATCATTTAAGCCGTCACCATTTGCATCATAAACAGCCATTACAGAACCACCGATATTGCTTGCCCTGTTTTTATACCGGCCAAAAGCAACAGGATGATATTTCCATGTTTTTTCCTTGCTCAAAGTTTCGGGTTGTTCCCACCAACCTGTAGCGCCCAAAATATCGGTGCGTCCATCGCTATTTATATCTCCGGTTCCAATGCCGTGCGCTAAGGTATATCCTCTTTCAGATACAAGATATTCCGTCCATGTTTTTGAATTGGCTTCGGGTTTTGCATATTTGAACTGTCCTTGCGAAGCATATACCAATTCGGGTTTTCCATCTTTATCTATATCGGTAAAAAGAGTGGTTTCACTTTGTGTTCCGGGTATGGGTTTATAAGTTTCCCAGCGACGGGATTCATTTTTAGGATTGATATAAACGGCAGGAGTCGTCCAGCCTGTGATAACATCCGGCCATCCATCCGCGTTTACATCATAGGCAAACTGATGATTGATGGGGGTAAATTCTTTGGATGGGCTTACTGCAATGGCAGGATAAATTTCTTTATGCTTTGTAAAGTCAGGCCCAAAATGGATATAAGCTCCTGCAACAATATCCATATGACCATCTTTATTAAAATCAGCAGCATCTGCTCCCCATGAATAATAAAAGTCGTTTATGCGCTGTACTCTGAACCTTGCGGAAGATTGCTCTTTAGGTGTATACCTTATTGAAACGTCCTTATACATTACATCTTTAAAATGAACTGCACCCTGACCATTTACATATAGTGCAATGGGTCCATAACCAGAAAGACCAGACTCACCATCAACAGCGCCACCGATTTCTCTGCCGTCATTTAGAAAACTGCGAATAACATTGGTTTCTAAAAAAGTTTCTATCTGGTTCCAGTCATTTTCACGAAAATCGGTGCTGGGCGGCCGAACAGGCAAATCATCGGGAGTGAGAGGCGGATTACGGGGGCCACCGAAATTACCTCCCCTGCGGGATGTATCAGGAGCTGGCGCGATACGATAGCTGATACCCCCTGCAATTCTTAATTTCTCGCGTTTTGTTTCTTTTCCCTGCGCATCCAACGTGACACTGTATGGAGCGATATCATCTTTTTTCAGCGAAAGCAGTACACCCCTGTAGCCATCGGCTACTTTTTCCATGCGGAGCATTATCGCTGTTTCACTATTGCCGGTCGATTTGAATAAAGCATGAAAACCTATATCCTGGTAGCCATTGTCCAAAACCAGCCAGCCGCCGTTTGAATTTGCTTTTGCTTTACCAATCAGCTCTCCATTGTTTCCCTGCCATTCAGCATCACCCAATATATGCCATCCTTTAAGGCTTGACCCTTTGAATGTATGATCAGGCATGAATGATAGACTAAACTCAGACAAGGGTGCTTTGGAAGAAGACTGCGAATAAGAAATATATACGGAACAAAAAAATAGCATCAGGAAAATAAAGGACTTCATACTGCGTATCGTTTTAAAAAGTACTTAATGCAAACTTCAACCTGTATTTTTATTACGGTTTATTTTTTGTCAGGCAAGGCAAAAACTACATATGAACCTTTGTTGCTTTCCAGACCCGGCGATGCGGGCTGTGGCGCAGCACCCCCGGCAGCATTTTGCGCATCATCGTTACTATTTCTTCCAAACTTAATCTGTGTTGTTGCACACACCACCAGGTAATGTTTTCCATTCGCCTCATACATGGCAGGAATGCCTTCTGTGCCTGTTGGCAGTTCATACGACCAAAGCTCTTTGCCATTATCAACATCAAAGGCGTATATTCTTTTATCTTTACCGGTACAAAATAGAACTCCGGAAGAAGTTACGATCATCCCCTGGCGCTGTGCCGCCATTATTCCTGTATTTTTTCCTCCCTGCCTGGCAGCTTCTTCATCTGTGCCAACTGGTACCTGCCACTTTATTTTACCCGTATTCAGATCATACGCTGTAATGGTTGACCAGGGTGGACTAATAATATAAGAAAATGATAAGCCCCAGCCTGGCGGAATAAAATATCGCTCAACAGGTGCATTGACACCTTCGGGATAAGGTATGCCATAGTCCATACCAAAACGCCCAAAAGCACCGGCAGGACCCGACACAGGACGTTGCGCCAGGCCACCGGGAGCACCACCTGAATCAACTACAGGCCCCGTAATTTTTCTGGGTCCGCCTTGTCCTCCCAATCTTGGGCCCCGACTTGGAGCCGTTGTAATATAATTATATAAATTCTTTACATCACTTTCAGTGAGACCAGGAAAAGCGGGCATTTCTCCTTTTCCATTATTTACTACCTGTTGAAATTCTTTCAGATTTAATTTGTCCTTCAGCGTTAGCAATTCGGCTGCAACTCCTCCTCTTCTGTCAGCGCCATGGCAAGCCTGGCAAGTACTCATGTAAATGTTTTGCCCGCTGGTCATTACTCTGCTGGCTTCCTGTTCTTCTTTTGTAGGAGGAGTTCGTTTAATAACTCTTCCATACACAGAGGGATAATCAGTGCTGCGAACGAATACAATTCCTTTGTCCGGTATGGAAGCTGTACTGCCCCAATTGGCGCCGCCTACAGCACCGGGAATAGAAAATGTTTCTCTGTTTGCAGAAACAGGTACAAACAAACCAGTAGGTACTGAATCCAATCTTTTCTTCCATGCCACCCTTTCGGAATCGGAAAGAAAATAAGGATTCAGATCGGCAGGAGTAATTTTCTGGCGATTGAACGGCGGAACAACAGTAGGAAAAGGTTGTGTAGGCCATGCTTGTTCGCCGGGCAAATCACTTGCCATTACAGGTTTCTCTTCAATAGGCCAAAGCGGCTCGCCTGTAACACGATCGAAAACAAAAAGAAATCCGCTTTTGCTTGCTGCTGCCACAGCATCAATTCTTTTGCCATTATGATTTACCGTCACTAATTGCGGAGCAGCCGCCAGATCATAATCCCAAAGATCATGATACACTGTTTGATAATGCCAAAGGCGTTCACCCGTTCGGGCATCTAAGGCCAAAAGGCAGTTACCAAATAAATTTTTTCCTATCCTGTCTGCTCCATAGTAATCATAAGTAGGAGAACCAAGAGGATAATAAGCAATGCCTCTTTTTTCATCTACCGTTATTTCGCCCCAGGTATTTGCCCCGCCAATATATTTATATGCGTCTTTTGGCCAGGTATCATAACCAAACTCTCCCGGGTGAGGTACTGTATGAAATGTCCAGATTAACTTCCCTGTAATGACATCATAAGCTCTAAGGTGGCCTGCGGGAGATATATAACCTTCGCCCGGCGCTGATCCCATCAACAATAAATTCTCAAATACCTTTCCCGGTGTATTTGATTGCACCCTGGCAACGAATTTTGGGTCATATCCAAGTCCTTCTTTCAGATCAACCAAACCTTTGTTGCCGAAACTAAGAATGGATTTTCCCGTTAATGCATCAATTGCCTGCAGATAATTATTCATTTGAAAAAGTAAACGCCGGTCTTTTCTGTCCTTACTTTCCCAGTAATTAATACCGCGTGACGCAATGCCGCGAAGACCGGCATGTATCCAGATTTCTTTACCTGTTAGTGCATTCAATGCAACCAGCGAACTGTTTTTTGCCAATACATACATAATGGTATCGACAACAACAGGATTCCATTGATATACCCTGTCATCGTCAGTTGAATAGGACCATGCAACCTGTAGCTGCCCTACTGTACTTTTATTAATATCCTCTGCTACGACATATTTTGACTGATCAACTCCTCCGCCATAGTCTTTCCATGAAGTGGGACCTTTTGCAGATTCGTTTTTACAACCTGAAAAAAGATTGATCAATGTGGTTAATAAGAATAAAGTACCCGCACAAGAATAGTTTTTACCCATAATTAAGAATGTTTTAGAGGGCATGCTTTATAAATTGAAGGTTTGTGATCATGCTATTGGACCCTTATATCAGCCTTTATTTATTCCGGAAAAGAAATATCCTCAAAGATTTTATAGTTATCTACGGTAGTAGCAGGCGCAAAAAAGCAGATCACTTTCATTTCCACATCTCCTGTATTTCTCAGCATATGCACTTTGCCTTGTTCAAATAAAACAGCCGATCCTGCTCTTACATTATCGACTTCACCTTCTATCATTACCTTGCCTGACCCGTTTATTATATAAATGAGTTCTTCGCTGTTGGGATGTGAATGAGCCGGACGAACTGTTTCTCCCGGCATCACCCTAATAACACAAACAGATAAATTTTTTGCCCGAAGAGAATCTTCGTTGGCAAGCCAACGCATATACCGGCCCGGATGCTCTACTTCATTTACCTCAGTTTCATGTATGATGGTCATAGTGTATTGGCTTTCGCTTTTTTTGCTTTTAAAGTTTTTAAAATCTGCTCTCTTAAATGCGTTCCATCCAAACCATAATGAGCCGCTAATTCTGTATAAGTACCAGAGTGAATATAATGTAACCCGCTTTTTGTTGTTGTATTTATTGGAATTAGCTTTTGTGTATTAATGTTTGTTTCTTTTTCAAACAATATTTTTTTGAAATGCGACCAGAGATAGCCATTGTTCTGCTCAGCAATAAATACCGGCCTGCCTGACCGGTATAATTCAACAATTGCATCCTCATCAATAGACGGCATATCCATTACATTAATGTTGATCCCTTCAGCTTCCAATGATTTTGCAGCATCGAGTGCTTCATAGACACAACGCCCGGAAGTCACAATCGTAGCTTCAGCTTTTTCTGTAGATTTCAGATGGTAGGCCTTGCCAAATTCAAATTCAAAACCGGCATCGTATATAGCATTGGCCGGAGCTCTCAGCACACGCATATAGATCATGCCTTTGTTGCCTTCAACAATCCATTTCAATATACCGAGTAATTGTTGCGGACAGGAAACATTGATGATTTTAAGTTGTGCTACTTCATTAAAAAGCATCACATCATCATTACCCATGTGTGTAGCACCATTTGATTGCGTTTCCAGATCAGCAGCAGTTGCCACCATTGTCAGATCCAGGCCATGTCCTTCGGATAACCAGCCATTTTTATCAGCAATTACTTCCAGTCTTTCCTGGTGGCCCACTGCAATTCTTCTCATGACTTTCCAGTCAAAGAAGGGACAGAAAGTACTCACCCATGCATTAGCACCGAGGATGGCAAATGCCTCTCCCAGCAACATCATGTTCGCTTCCGCAACACCGGCATTTAATGCCCTGTATTTGTCTACAAAACCAACCCCGGCTTGCAAACCACTTGTAGAGGCCAGATCAGCGTCAATCGAAAACACTCTTTCATCCTGTGCAAATGCTCTCATTGAAAGCTCAATTACTTTATTAACCGCATACGGTTTCCCTTTTTCTAGTTTTGGTAGCTGTGCAGGATTGTATTTTATTTTTTTATCTCTTGCAGGAGCTTTTTTTGTTTTAACAGGAACTTCAACGTTAACTACTTTATCTTTTTCAATTTTGAAATTCATCGCCGTTGCCTGTTTCAAAATTGTATCCCTTACTTCATTAAGGCCATCTCCGGTTAGTTGATAAAAGAACCGGCAGAATTCTCTCTCTCTTGCATCACGTTGCAATAACTGCATCTTGTCTTCCTGGTCTAAAATATCATTTGGTATTGTAGCCTTATGCGTATTCATATAATCGGAAAGCCCGCCATGACCTTTTGTTGTTTTACAAATGATCACCGTTGGCCTTCCATCTCTTACACCCAATTTGAATTCAAGCAGGGCATTATAAACCGTATGATATTTGGTCGCATCTGTTTCAATCACTCTCCATCCAAAGCTGCTAAAGCTGTCGCTCAAACTATTGTGTGGAAAATGAAGTGTGCTCACTATATCCAATTGTCCAAGGTTATTATCTACAAGCACACATAAATTATCCAGTCTTTTATAGCCGGCATACATTACACTTTCCCAGACAGGACCCTCTTGCAGTTCACCATCACCCGTTATCGCATACACATCAAAATGCGGTGAACGTTGTCCAGCAATACTAAAGCCTTGTGCTACACCGAGACCTTGTCCCATCGGACCGGTAGCAACATGCACGCCGGGCAATAGTGGACCAGGATGTCCATTTAATATACTTGAAACAGAACGCGAGTTTTTTAATACAGAACGATCAAAATAGCCGAGATCAGCATAGATAGATGCCAGCGTTGCTACCGCATGTCCTTTACTCAACACGAACATATCTTGCCCAATGGCCGTTGGTTGTTCAACATTAACATCAATGATGCCCCCATAAAAAAGACTAACCATTGGTATCGTTGCAGAAGAGGCGCCACCAATGTGAATGGAACTATCTACTGCATGCCGGCATTGGTATAGATTCATCAAACGCACATCAGAATCTTTGATCTGAAGCAAGAGAATAATGCCCTTATTGATCAACGATCTGTTATCTTCTGAATAAACCAAAGCAATACGTTTAAAGATTTTAAATAACTACCTATTTACATAATCGACCAGCCTCCATCAACAAAGTAGGCAGCGCCGGTTACAAATGATGCTTCATCTGATGCAAGAAAATACATCACATTCGCTACTTCTTCGGACGTACCCATGCGGCCAAACACACTTTTTGAACCCAATATCTTTTCGGTTGCGGCGGGATCAGGCGAATCATTAATAGAACCTCTTAACAACGGAGTATCAATAGCGCCCGGCACCACACAATTCACGCGAATGCCATACTGCGCCAGGTCAAAGGCCATTGTTTTCGTCAACGTATCAATCGCCCCTTTTGACGAAGAATAAGCGGCCCGTTCCGGCACAGTACGGTAACCAAGAATAGAACCAGTGTTCACGACAGCTCCTTTCTTTTGCGCTACCATCATTGGCACAAATGCATTGGACATATAATAAATTCCTTTGAGATTGATATCGTATAAACGTGTCCAGTCATCTTCTGTACACTGCAATACACTTCCGCGAACTTCAAGTCCGGCATTATTGATGAGTACATCAGCGCTTCCAAATTTTTCCTTTGTAACCTGTGCGGCCTTTTGCACTTGTTCTTTGTTTGATATATCACAAAGGCAAAAGACAGCATCTGCACCCATACCTTTTATTTCTTGTTCCGCCTTTTTCCCTTTTTCTACATTGATGTCAATTAAAACAATATTATATCCGTTTTTAGCGAATTTCTGGGCCGCTGCTAAACCTAATCCAGATGCACCGCCGCTTACGATCATTACTTTGTTACTCATATTGTCTTTACTTTATTAGTCTATTATCTATTTTTTAATTCATTCCATTGGGCTTGGTAGCTACTTTAATAGCGCCATCTTTTCTTTTTTCGAAAACATCCAGAGCAGTTCCGAATTCTTTCAAGGGAAAACGATGTGTCATCAGCGGTCTCAAGTCAACCCTGTTGTTTACAAGTAAATCTATGGTCGCCTGTGCTGTGTTTGGGTTAGCCCTGTTACCGATCAATTCTATTTCATCCAATACAATTCTTTTCATCGGCAAGGAAGGATCGCTATGCGGAATACCGATGATTGAAACAACGCCGCCTTTTGCGGCAGCCAAACATGCTTGTCGTATCGAGTCAGAAGTGCCGGCACATTCGAGGACAGCAGGCGCACCGAGTCCATTGGTCAAATCTTTTACCTGCTGTACCACATCGCCATCTTTATAATTGATAGTAACGGCGCCCAGCTCCTTTGCTTTTTTTAAACGTTCCCCGCTTCCTGTGGCTAATATGCGGCCAGCACCTAATGCTTTGGCAATAAGAATGGCCATCAATCCCTGCGGACCCGTTCCCAGAATAAGAATATCATCACCGGGCTGCATGCGTGAACGTTTCACTGTATATAAGGCAATACTCAGCGGATCAACGCAAGCGGCGTATTCCAATGACATGGAGTCAGGGATTTTATAAATGCTTTTTACGGAGGTACGCATGTATTGCGCATATGCACCGGGAGTGTAATGTCCGTATTGACGATGGCCCCTGTCTTCATGTCCATAATTCAAACATTCATTGTAACGGCCTTTCGAACACATGGCACAATAACCACAACCGCAATGAGAGATACCACAAACACGATCACCCTCTTTCCATCCGAGTTGGGAAGCCTTCGACCCGACTTGTGCAACTGTACCTGACCACTCATGCCCGGGAATGAATGGATAACTTTTAGGCCAAAAACCAGGAAAATCACCATTAATAATATGCGGATCGGTACCGCAGATAAAAGTTGTATCCACTCTACAGATCACTTCATCGGCATCGGGCTGCGGCACCGGCACTGACTCAATAGTAAAATCACGAACGCCTTTCAATACCAATGCATCCATCTCTTTAGGTAAACTCATAATCCGCTTTGTTTACAATTCGGTTATTTAATATCCTTTTCCGGTACTATTGCCACCCCTCTGAATGGTGAGCCCGAACCACCTTTTATTTTCCAGGGCAGACCAACAAACCAAAACTCATGCGCCGGTATCATATCTACCTGTGCCAGGTTTTCAATATTCAGTATTTCTCTTTCCCTGCAAACAATATGTGCAGGTTGTTCTCTTACAACAGCTACTTCATTATAGCTATCGATACTCGGTGCATCCGCACCAACTGAAATTGCTCCTAAATCATTGAGGTATTCAATAGCGCTTCTGTCAACACCAGGATAGTTCCGGATATATTCAAAAGGTTTCTTCCATTTTTTATACCAGCCAGTATAATAAAGCACTACTGATTGCGGTTTAACGGTAACACCAGTTTTAGCGATCGCTTCTTCAACATCTGCTTTGGTGATATAACTATTAGGTTCTTTGTGAGAAAAATCAAACCAGACTCCCGGACACATAAACCATTCTAACGGCAATTCATTGACAGCACGGGCACCCGGTTCATTCACTACGTGATTAATTGCATCAACATGCGTGTTGGAGTGATCACACATGGTAAAACCAATTACTTTATAAGAATAGGGAGGTTTGGTTAAACCCAGCTTCTGTGTTTCTTCGTGTGTCAGATGATTCCATATCAAAGTTCGCTGGTGACCGATAAATGTGGGATCTTCTGTCGTGATCGTATGACTGAGATCAGTGACAACACATTCAATTCCCAAAAAATTAAGCTTTGTCTGCAATTGAAAAGGCGGACAAAAAGCTTTTTTCATCGTAAGCATTATATCTGGTTGTTGTTAAATAATATTAGAATAGCCACACAGTAACAATACGTTGTGAAAATTGTTTTATTTAATATATATCTACTCCTTCTGATTCTGCTTGATTAGGAGAATTGAAACTATTGTAACTGTTAAGCTGCTTTTTCCTCAAACTTATAGTTCAGTTTGGCGAGAAAATCCCGTGATATTTTTGCTGCTTCATAATTTGAATAAGGCGGTTTCCCATTTGCCTGGTAGTCGAGTTCAAACATGATCATACCTGCCATACTCTTTCTTCTTTTTTCCAACATCGTCAGTATTTCAGCAATTTTTACTTTTCCTGCTCCCAATGGTGAATACCCCAGGTATCCGCTTTCGCCACCAGCATAATCTTTCAAATGCACATGCTCAATTAAAGACATAAAGTCTTTACAAATTTTTACAGGATCGCCGCCGCCTTTTTGTATCTGGCCCACATCAGGGCCAAATTTCATATATTTTGTATCGAGGTTGTTCATTACATAATAAATCTCCTCTTCAGTTTCTACCGGCGTGCCGGTGTGCGGATGCAGTGCACATACAAGACCTTCATCGCTCACGGCTTTGGCATATTCGTTCATTGATTCAACCATATTTTTTGCGTGGTCCTTATAATTAAAATCTTTCGTACGTCTGCCTCCGGCGCAATACTCAATTACTTTACCGCCATTGGCTTTGAGTAATTTTGTCCATCGGACCAGCTTCTCTACTTCATCTTTTCTCTTTGCAGAATCCAATACGTCAGTCGCACAGAATGCAGATATAATAGGAACTCCATGTTTCTCCATCACCTGTTTAAACCCGCCACGGTTCTTTTCCCATTCTTCTATTACACCCCCAAACGTTTCAAAAGAGTGATACCCTAATGTTGCCATATCTTTCAGAGCCGGCTCAAGGTTATCAGCGCCATATCCCCAAAGAATAAATGTGGAACCAATTTTGAACTTTCTTTTTTTAGCTTCTTCAAAAGCAAAGCCGGGACCAATCAACGCTGCAGCGCCAGCCATCCCGGACAGCTTTACAAACTCTCTGCGGTTGAATGAATTTGTATTTTCCATAACGATAAATTTTAAATATCTATTTAGCAAGTGTTACCATTGCTGCTCCGGCAACCAATAATAGAACACCAATAACCTTTATCATTGAAATTGGTTCTACAGGTGAACCCAACAAACCAAAATGCGAGAATACCATACCGGAAACTACCTGGCCTGCTATCATTAACACAAATGCTGTTCCTGCGCCTAATTGAGGCATAGCCCATGCAATACCAAATACTAATGCGCCACCCATCATACCGGCAGTCAATAACCACAGTGGCACTTCTTTCAGCTTTGTAAAAAATGTGGGATCCCAACCTGTGACCCCGATAATAATAGCTGTAGCAGCGCCGATAGCCCAAAACAACGCATTAGCCATTCTGGGATTTTTTACCAGAGAGCCGACCTGCGCATTCATAGCCAGGTGTAGGGTTAA
>JANWHX010000315.1 GCA_025450235.1 Chitinophagaceae bacterium
CTAAAACCAAACGAGAAACTTATTCTTTCAAAGGAAGCAGCAGCCAAAGCCGAAAATCTGTCTGAACGAGCAGAGACCTTATCTTCTGCCAAAACAACACCGGCGATCCCCATCATTGCAACCATAGACAGTACTAAAAAAGAGAATGAACGGTTAGAAACAGCCTGGGTGTATAATCGCCTTGAATTTCGCGGCGACAATTTCGAAGTGCTGGCCAAAAAGCTGGAAAGATGGTATAATGTAACAATTGTCTTTACAGATGAAAAAGTAAAACAATTAAGTGTTGATGGATCATTTGAAAAGGAAACGGTTGAACAAGCCTTTGTGGCATTAAAAGAAGGATTTCCAATTACCTATAAAATTAATAATCACGAAATATATGTTGGCTCAGCTAAATAGCGGAGGATGTTGGCGCATCCTCCGTGTGACAGAACTAAACGCAAAGAGCCAACCGTAACAGTTGGATTGTTTAACCTCTAATATGCTAAAAATATGAAATGTTTCTTAACGGTTTTCAAAAAACCGTTGCAATCAAAAGCTCTGCTTGCTATGAAACTAACTGCGCTAATGACCTTCTTTTTTACTCTGAATGTTTCTGCCAATGGTTTTGGGCAGGAAAAGATCAGTTTAAAAGTAAAGAAAGCGGAAATAAGCGGAGTTCTTCGTTCGATTGAAAAGCAGACTATTTACCGGTTTCTCTACAATGATAAACTGGAGGATATTCGGGAGAAAGTTTCTGTCAATGTAAAAGAAGCGAGTGTCCAGGAAGTACTTGGTCTTGTTTTGGAAAATACCCGTCTCCAGTACCAGATGATGGAAAATAACCTGATCGTTATTAAAGAAGATCCTGCTGCTCCGCCCCGTCTTCCGGATGTGGTCGTACGTGGAAAGGTTACAGGAGAAGGAGGTTTACCTGTTGCGGGCGCATCTGTGCAGGTCAAAGGAACGTCAATCGGAACAACTACAAATAATGAAGGAAACTTTACCCTTAGTGTTGCAAATGCCAATGTGACCCTGGTGATTTCTTCAGTCGGATATGATAACCAAGAAATAAGTTTAGCTGGTAAAACAGACATCACCGTTGCCCTGGCCACTTCTACCAAAGTGATGGACCAGGTGGTGGTGATTGGATATGGTACTGCCAGCAAAAGAGATCTTACCGGTTCTATCGTAAAAATTTCCGGTAAAGAAGTAGCCGACAAACCAAATACAAACCCCGTTGCTTCATTGCAGGGTAAGGTTGCAGGTTTATCGGTTGTAAATAGTGGGACGCCGGGCCAGGCTCCTGATATTCGTATTCGGGGTACCATCAGTATTGGTTCCGTATCTCCGCTTTTTGTTGTGGATGGAGTGTTTAATGATAATATTGATTACATCAATCCCAATGATATTGAATCTATCGAAATCTTAAAGGATCCTTCCTCACTCGCCATTTTTGGAGTGCGGGGTGCTGCAGGCGTAATTGCAATAACAACTAAAAGAGCAAAAGCCGGCCAGGTCGTTATCAATTTCAACTCATCCTATGGTAGCAAAAAATTGGTTGATAAAATTGCATTGGCCAACTCAGATCAATTCAAGACATTATTTGAAGAAGAAAAATTAAACCTCAACACACCTATTGCCCCGTTTGATTATACTCCGTGGACAGCTAATACAGACTGGATAGATGCCGTAACAAGAACCGCGCATTTTAGTGCCAACAACCTTAGCGTATCAGGGAGCACAGAGAAAAATAAATTTATAATGGGGATGGGTTACACATTTGATGAAGGCATTGTGCTCCACGAGAAACTGGAGAAAATTCTTTTTTCTCTGAGTGATGAATTCAAGCTTAGTAAAGCGATTAGAGTAGGAGTTAATTTTAACGCGGCGAGACAAGACAACCCATATTATAATGCAAGATTTGCCTTGGACAATGCCCGGAAAGTAGTTCCAATTGTACCATCCGGAACCAAGACAGTATTTACAAAAAATCCTTATGGCCTGGACAGCATGAATCAGGCCCTTTTGTATGAACTTCCTTCTATTCAGAATTCGGGTGTGGTAAATCCATTAGTACAACTGGAAAATGAATGGGATAAAACAATCAGCATAGAATACAGAACGGTGGCAAGCGCTTTTGCGGAAGTCACTTTTTTAAAGGATTTCGTTTTTAAGGCCACGGTATATGCTGATATGAGTACGGTAAATACAAGAGCCTATACGCCACTGTATAATACTTATGACGCAGCTGCTAATGCTACATTTTTGGCCAGCCCGGCTACTAAAGTCATCGAAGATGATAATTCGTATAAAAAGTTTCAACAGGATTATATCCTCAATTACAAGAAAAAATTTGGCAGTCATAATATAACTGCGGTTGCCGGGTTTACTACTTACTATGCCGGAGCTTTTCTAAGAAACGCTAGTGTAAATCAAAGTTCTACCGGATCGCCAATACCTGATGATAAAAGATTTTGGTATATCAGTAATGGATTTGGAGCGCCACAATCACAAAGATCAAATTCTGTTCAGTCTGAAAATGCTACGGCCTCCGGTTTGTTGAGAGTACTTTATAACTACGAGGGGAAATATTATTTAAACGCTTCGTACAGGAGAGATGGGTCATCACAAATATCTCCTGCTAACCGTTGGCAGGATTTCTGGGCACTGGGTGGTGCCTGGGAGTTGAGCAAAGAAGGGTTTATGAGTGGTCAGCGTTTTTTTGACTTTTTGAAAATAAGAGGATCAATTGGTGTTTTAGGCAATCAAAATACCTATGGGTTTCCTTACCCATTTTATCCCGGTTTAAAAACCGGTACAGCAGCTGTGTTTGGCGATTTAATATACAACGCTTATTCGCAGGCTTATTTACCCGACCCGAACCTAAAATGGGAAACTGTCCATGCTAAAGAAATCGGGTTGGAATTAAATGCGTTTACAAATCGTCTGCATTTCGATGTCGCTTATTTTGATAAGGTTACAAAGGACTTAATGACATATATTCCGGGTATAAATGGAGCTTCGGACGGATTGACCAACATAGGCAGTATTAAGAACAACGGATTGGAATTCTCCGCCAGCTGGCTACAGAAAATGTCAAATGATTTTACAATCACAATCAGTGGCAATCTGACAACCTATACGAACAAAGTATTGGAACTGGCAACCAAAGATTTTGCAATTCAAAGTGGATTTAACAGAACACAGGTAGGCCAGCCAATTGGCTCTTTTTACGGATATGTGGTAGAAGGGATTTATCAATCTTATGCAGATAAACTCGCATCACCCGTAAACACTGAATTTTCCTATGGTCCCGGCGATCTGAAATATAAAGACGTGAATGGTGATGGAAAGATCAACACGCAGGACAAAACGTTTATCGGTAATCCCACTCCCGACTTCGCCTATGGAGGAAGCATAAACATTGCCTATAAAGGACTTGACCTTAGTATTGATGTCGGTGGAGTTTCCGGAAACGAAATCTACCGGAACTGGGGTGGAACAGAATCACCTTTCCAAAGAGTGAATTATGCAGCCTTTAAGATCAACAGGTGGCATGGCGAAGGTACTTCTAACTGGGATCCTATTCTTGGCCAGGATCACAGGATCAATTATGAAGCTTCTACCTATGGAATCGAGGATGGAAGTTATTTCAGGATCAGGAACCTTCAATTGGGATATAATTTCGAAAAAACGACGGCATCAAAGGTCAAGGCAAAAAATATCCGCTTGTTCTTAAACGTTCAGAACCTCAAGACCTGGAAAAACAACTCGGGCTATACTCCGGAATTTGGGGGAAGTGCAACTTCGTTTGGGGTTGATTATGCAGGCGGAGCTATTCCTGTAGTAACAACCTTTGGTATAAATGTAACGTTCTAAATAATAAAATGTATAAACATAGATATATGGAAAAGAGTAAAAGAATTTCATGGAGCATTCTTCTCCTGGCAATGCCTGTTATGTTTATGGTAAGCGGCTGTAAACAATTTCTGGACCGTAAGCCATTAACCGCCACATTAGATGACTTAAACCAGGGTGGAATTGAGGGCCAGGTATTTGGCATATACAGCGCCATTAAAGATTATGATATCGGCCAGGTTTTTGGCGGTATTCCCTGGCAGGGCGTACATAATTTTCGCTCGGACGATTCTCAAAAAGGCAGCGAGCCATCGGATGGCGCTGAATGGGTAGCTCCGTTTGATAATTTTAATTATGTAAAAGACCTATGGGCTACCAATTTCTACTGGGATGCACATTATTCATTGATCCATTTGACCAATACTGCATTGCAAACAGCAGACTCACTGCATCTTGTTGGTGTTGAATCAGAGGCTAATCTTGCAGAAGCCCGTTTTTTCAGGGCCTTTTCCTATTTCGATTTAGTAAGAACTTTTGGAGATGTTCCTAAAATAGATTTCAGGATTTACAATGCTGCGCAGGCTAATATCGCAAAATCGCCTGCTGCTGCCATTTATGCTTTGATCGATTCCGATCTGCAGTTTGCTATGGCAAACCTGCCACTCGTATGGGGAAACAAATATCCCGGAAGGTTAACAAGCGGTGCAGCAAGGGCTTTATCGGCTAAGACCCATTTATACAGGGGAAACTGGTCGCAGGCGCTTGCATTATGTCAGCAAGTAATAAATTCAAACCAATACTCTTTATTTTCCAGCTATTATGGCATTTTTAAAGATGCGGGCGAAAATTGCAGCGAATCAATTCTTGAATGGCAAAACTACATGGGACCTAACAGAACAGACGACCATGGTTCCTGGTACGCTACCTGCCAGGGAGTTCGGGCGGCAAATTCTTCCGGATGGAATTTAGGCTGGGGCTGGAACACGCCAACCGATGCTTTTGTCAACTCTTTTGATGCAGGAGATCCGCGCCTTGCGTCGACAGTTCTTTTCTCCGGACAATCTGATGATCCTTCAACAGGAGGATATGGCGGTACCCTTCCTCCATACCCGGCTGTGGCCTGGCAAAAATACTGGAACAAAAAAGTATATGCTAGTCCTGAAATGAGACAATCGACGGGATGGCTGGACGGAGCCTATTGGATTAATCAAAGAGTAATACGTTATGCTGACGTGTTGTTAATGGCAGCTGAATGCTTGAATGAAACCGGAAGCGGTACCCAGGCAGCCACATTAGTAAACCAGGTACGCGCAAGGGTAAGCCTGGCAGGTATTACTTATGTTGACCAGGCACAAATGCGAACAGCTATTAAGAAAGAAAGAAGAGCAGAGCTGGGGTTAGAAGGCGAAAGATTTTTTGACCTGGTAAGATGGGGAGATGCAACCGGAGTTCTTGGTCCTTTAGGCTATCAACCCAGGAATAAACTTTACCCGATACCACAACCGGCTATCGACAGAAGTAATAATGTACTGGTTCAAAATCCTGACTACCCTTAATTTTTATTTCAAGGTGCAGAATTTTTTTGGACAGAAATTGATCATGTAATAAAATAACTAAAATGAAAAATAAGATTCACCTCTGGTTACTATCAGTTGCCCTGATATTATTAGCAGGGAGCTGTCAAAAAATGGAGCGTCCCCTACTTGGTGATTTTCCTGCAGACAATGATCCGCATTTCCCGTTGTATCCAGGGGGCCCGTTAAAATTCTATGCGGCTTTTGATGGTGCAGGTACGGATAAACTTATGAATGCTGTGGATAGCGTCAGGGCTAACTTTCCCTCTGATAATCCATTAGTTTCCGTAGCAGGTATCAGCGGTAAAGCCATCCAGGGCAATGGAACAAACGCAGTAAAATATCCCAATGCGAATGATTTTAATCTATCAACAAGCATCACCATATCCATGTGGGTGAATAACGCGGTCAATCCCAATACGGAACTTTATTTCTCCCTGGTAAGCAAAGATTACTGGCATGAGAGTGCTGCGTTTTTATTGGTAGAGCATGCCACGCCCGTTAAATGTCAGCTTAAGGTCGCAATACAGGATCATTGGGTAGAGTATATTGATAATTTTAATAAGCCATTATTTGATGGCAATTGGCATCATCTTGCATTTACGTATGATGAAACCAATTCCCTGTTAAAAGTCTATTTTGATGGCGTTGAGGTCCCCACACCGGGAACCTCCGGAAATTTGGGCCTTGGTAAGCTAAATCTAAAATCTGCAACCAATTTGGTTGTGGCGGGATGGAATAAACAAGCTGGTATAAGTGGTCCGACAGATGCCTGGATTAGCGGCTTTACTGGTAAGATGGATCAATTCAGGCTCTATGGAAAAGCGTTAACAGCGTCTGAAGTGATGGCATTGTATAATAGTAAGTTGTAATTTTTTTTAGTAAGCAATCGTAAGCAGTAAAGGGCTAAACATTTTGTTTCAGCCCTTTTAAAATTTTTTAGAATGGTGCGGCAGACCAATACGTTTATCTTTCACTGTTTTTAAGCGTAGGCCAAGGTCCGATGGACCGGGTTATCAACCGACGAAATCTTTTTAACCAGCCAGGAGTAAATCAAATATGTTGTTGAACGAGATGAAGAGAATAAAAACCATGTTTCCCCACTCAAGAAATATTTTTTACATCATAGCGGGCGCATTATTTCTTGTATCGTGCCAGAGGAGTGAGTCACTATTTGAGAATGTGCCTGCATCCAAAACAAATATCAGTTTCGCAAATAAGCTTGAAAAAAAGAACCTGTTTAATATACTTTATTACCTGTACTACTACAACGGCAGCGGCGTTGCCACAGGAGATATTAATAATGACGGGTTGCCTGATATTTATTTCGCGGCAAACAGCAGGGGCAATAATAAGCTCTACCTGAATAAAGGCGATTTTGTATTTGAAGATATAACGGAAAAAGCCAGGGTGGCAGGCACCGCCGATTGGTGCACCGGGGTTGCTATGGCAGATGTGAACAGCGACGGGTTCCTGGACATTTATGTATCTACTGTTAGCCAGAAATATGGATTGAAGGGACACAATGAGCTCTTCATAAACAATAAGGACAACACGTTTACCGAACGAAGCGCTGAATATGGATTGAATACAGCCTGTTTTACCACCCAAACAGCGTTCTTTGATTATGATCGTGATGGGGATCTTGATTGCTATATACTAAACCAGTCGGATCATCCCCATGCGAATATTATTGACACAACTAACCGGCGCAATTATGATAGCCTTTCCGGCGACAGGCTTTATAGAAATGATTTAACAACAAAAG
>JANWHX010000316.1 GCA_025450235.1 Chitinophagaceae bacterium
CCTGGCTGATCTTCATTTCGAGTTTCAATTGCCTGGCTATAGCCCGGCTTCTTATCACAGCTTCTGGTTCTCTTGCCTTATTCTGTTTCATGATGTCAACATCACGGCCTGTTGCCGGACGAAGCACCTTCTTCATTTCTGGGTTATCTTCCTTCGCTCCCCTTTTCTTCATTTGAAGCCGCACTATCTCACCTGTCAGGGAAACTTCACCCACATCAAACCCGCTCACACCTTCCACAGATACCAGGTCACCTTTTTCGAAATGCTGAAGTGTTGTATTGCGGATAAAATCTTTGCGTGTGCCTTTGTTAAAACTAACTTCTATGACATTGCAGCTCATATCCACGCCGGCGATGGGCAAATTGCGCAGCCAGTCATAGGTGTTCATACGGTTACATCCGCCGGTACTGCACCCGCCGTTGCTCTTACATCCATTCGGTTTACCGCCACCCGTTCCGCAATTACTACAACTCATTCTTCAATAAATAAATAAAAAATAATAACTGAGGAAAAAAATGTTGAGCCGGCTGCAGGATGTCTATTAAGCTTTCGTTGCGTCGCACTCTTGTGCGTCCATATCGCTATTCAGCATAATGTGCTGAGCAGAAGGAATGATATATGTAGAATCAAATAACAATTTAGCTTTTTTAAACATTTCTGAAGGTAGCCCTGTTTCCCACTAACCACCCACACTTACCATCTTCCTCAATCTGTCAAAAATACAATTTTGTCCTGAATGATGTGATATAACTTTATTGTAAGGGCATGAAACAATATTTTGGCATTGGCATTACGTTCGATGTAGTAAGTAGCCTTATCCAGCTCTTCAATAATAGCCTGTTGCTGCTCTATTCCGGCTATTTTATTTAACCTGTCCGCAAAGTCCCTCTCCTTTTCGGGGATATTGGTCTCATTCCTGATTATTCCGGACCGAATGGCTTGTTCCAGCAAGTGATTGAAATATCTCAGGAATTGCTTTTGTCTTTCTCTTCCCAGCTTGCTAATTTCTTCTACCCATTTGGTTTGAGCTATCGGGCCGGTTTTCATTATAGCATTCAACCAATCCCGCAACAAACCTTGCCAGTCTTCTTCTGCATTTTGCACTATCTGCAACGCTTCCCGGTAATTTCCTTCGCTCACGCTCGCCGCCTGTCTCGCCGTGACTGCCGCCACCTGGTTGCGATTCATCAGTGCCTCCTCTACGTCGTTGGTTTCCAACGCCGGTATTTTTATTAATTGACACCGGCTCACGATCGTTGGAAGTATCAATGATTCATTTTCCGCTACCAGGATGAACAATGTATTTGGAGGCGGCTCTTCTATTAGTTTTAATAGTTTATTGCCTTCATTACCCAGATACTCAGGCATCCATAGAATCAGAATTTTGTATTCACTTTCAAAACTCTTCAGCGTGAGTCTGCGGATTATGTCACTACATTCATTGGCTGTTATATTGCCTTGCTTGTTTTCCGCACCAATAAATTGCAACCAGTCATATACATTTCCGTAAGAATAATCCTTTATAAACTCTCTCCACTCCGAAATATAATCGGTGCTGATGGGTGGCGTTCCCGGTTTCTTTGTTACAACAGGATAGGTGAAATGGATATCCGGATGAACGAATTGTTGAGACTTAATACAGGCAGAACAAGTACCACAGGAATCAGAAGGTGAGTGGTGAGTGGTGAGTGATGAGGCGGAGACATCTCCGAATAATGAAGGTGCTTCGTTAACCGCTGACCACTTCCCACTCACCTTTTCGCACACAATATATTGGGCAAAAGATAATGCTAATGAGAGTCCTCCGCTTCCTTCCTTTCCCAGGAATAGCAAAGCATGACTAAGACGATTATGCTGCACCAGTTCAACTAGATTCTGCTTTACTTCAGCCTGGCCTATGATGTCTTTAAACTGCATGAAAGGCAAAGATAAGTTTCCGCATAACTCTATATAAAAGAAAAGGGCTGCGTAAGACAGCCCTTCATATTAGTTTACACAACAATTAAAACCCTTTCTTCGGCTCTTCCGGTATCGTTGCATTTTCAGGATATAAAACAATTTTTACATAATTGTTCATGTCCAGGAATTTCTTCGCTGCTTTCTGCAAATCCTGAACGGTTAATGCATCCACCTTTTGCTCATAGTCCAGGATATTTTCAGGATTATTCTGATCTATGAATGCTGTGGAAAGGTTGTCCAGCCAGGCATCATTGCTTTGCAGGTTCTCGCGGTATTTTTTCTTCCATGTTTCTTTTACTTTATCCAGGTCTTTCTGATCCACACCTTTGTCCTGCGCATTTTTTATAATGTCAAACAATGCCGTCGTGAGCTTAACGGTGTTTTCCGGTCCACAGGGAATATTGGCCGAAACGGTGTAATGTACATAAGGACGTTTTTGAATTCCTCCATTTAGTCCTCCGCTGTACATTCCGCCCATTTCTTCTCTTAATTTCTCCACGATCTTTATATTCAAAGCATCGATCAGCGCTCTGAATGCTAAGTTTTCTTCGCGGTTGTAAACTGTTTCGCCTGACCATAACACTGTTACCAGGCTTTTTTGATCTTTTCCTCTTTTTATGTTGGCGTTTACCACGCCTTTAACAGGCCGGGCACCATTGTCTTTGAATTTATGCTCTGCAGGCTTCCCTGGTATCGAGCCAAGATATTTTTCAAACAAAGGCCTGGCAGTAGTCGGATCAATATTGCCCACAAAGGTGAAGTGCATGCCATCGGCATTGCCATAAATGTCATTATAGATGGACATCACTTTGTCAACTTTTAAATTGTCAAACTCCTCAGCTTTTGGTATCTGATCCATCCATGGATTATTGTTGTAAATAATCTTCGTCGCCGTATCGGCAAAGAAATATTGAGGATTAGACTTCATGAACTGCATCATGCTCTTTTGCTTTTTGACAAAAGAATTGAACAGCATTTCATCTTTTCTTGGCTGCGTAAAATATAAATTGATCAATTGAAGGAAAGTCTCAAAGTCTTTTACACTGCTGTTTCCCTGCACACCCTCTTCATGATCGTTCAGGTAGGGCAGTACGCTAACAGTTTTACCCGATAAGAATTTCTCAAGGTCAGTGGGCGTCATATCTTTCACTCCCATTACATTTATCATTTCTGCTGCATGTTTTGCATTGTCTTTATCTTCCAGCGGATATTTTTGCCAACCGCCCAATCGCCATGCGTCCATCTGAATTTCATCGTTCTTAAATGTCGTTGGTTTTAACGAGATCGTGATCCCGTTGCTTAGCGTAAGATCAGTCGTACCAAGCTTATCATTTTTTGTTTCAGCGACAATTTTGCCCGATGCACCGGAACCATCCATTAAATTGGAAGCCACTGCTTTTTCTTCGTAAGGCTTTACGGTCTGTTTTGCAGCAGCTACAATTTGCTTTTGCAGATCAGCATTCGAAGGCAATTTGGCTTTTGTACTCGTAGGCGCCGTGACTAAGGCAAATGCATTGGTGGTAGCCGGCATCTTTTTCGCCACATCATTGATTTCCTTTAATGATATGCCCGGTAATATTTGTTTGTAGAATTTGTACTGGTTTTCCGCTCCGGGCACCGGGGCCCCTTGAAGATAATTGTTCACATATCGCTGCACAATTGACGAGGATTGTGATTTATCTTTTTCATGGAACGCTGTCTCAGCCTCGTTAAGCATGTCTGCCTTTACCCGGTCCAGTTCGGTGGCAAGGAACCCAAACTTTCTTGCTCTTTCTGTTTCAGCCAATAAAGCATTGATCGCTTCTTCGGTCGTATTATCTCCCAATATCGCCGCGGAAATAAATGCGTCATGTCCACGAATGAACTGAGTGGCGCCGGTATACCCATAAACGAATGGCGGATTTTCTTTTTGCGTCAATTCCTGGAGACGCTCATTAATTAATGAATTGATGATCTCTTTTTTTATGGATTCGCGGTAGTCGTTCCAGGTTCTCGCTTTTTTCGCAGGTGTGATAAAGTTGAAGACTTGCAAAACAGTATTTGTCGTTTCATCATCCGTCACTACCATGGCTTCAGGCTTTGTCCTGGCGGCAATCGGAGTAATTGCTGGTCTTTGTTTTGCGTTCGCCGGATTTTTAAAGCTTGCGAAATGAGCCTTGATTTTTTTCTCCGCTTCAGCCGGATCAATATCACCCACAACGATAACCGCTATCAGGTTCGGGCGATACCACTGCCGGTAAAAATTTTCTAAAGTTGCCGGCTTAAAATTCTTTAATATGGAGTCGGTACCAATGGGCAGCCTTTCAGCATATTTGGATCCATTGAACAATTTGGGAAAATATTGACGAAGCATTCGTTCCTGCGCTCCTTTGCTCAACCGAGATTCTTCCAGCACGACGCCTCTTTCTTTTTCAATTTCTGACTTGTCCAACAGGTTGTTGAATGCCCAGTCTTCTAAAACGGTAAATCCTTTTTCAACGATTTCAGGATCATTGGTCGAAATAGGAAGGATATAAACCGTTTCATCAAAACCGGTATAAGCATTCAGATCGGCGCCAAACTTAACCCCTACTTTTTGCAGGTAATCAACCAGTTCATTCTTAGGAAAATTTTTCGACCCATTGAAATTCATATGCTCCATGAAATGAGCAAGACCGCGTTGATCCGCATTCTCAAGAATGGAACCTGTGTTCACCACCAATCGTAGTTCCATCTTTTTTTCCGGCTTCGCATTTTTCTGGATATAATATGTAAGGCCATTTGACAATTTGCCGATCTTAACAGCCGGGTCAACCGGCAACGGATCCGTTAGTTTGTATTGTGCAACTAACCCGGTAAAAGAAAAACAAAGTGTAAAAACGATAATCAGCTTCGTTAGCGGAAATTTCATACTATAAAATTTTGGGGAGGTGAAAGTAGTCAGAATGACTGTTATAAAAAAACAAAAAGCCACCCTTAGGAAGAGCGGCTTTTAAGGCGGATGAATTATAATTAATTCAGATACTTCGTTATTTCTTCACTCATCGGGTTCACTTTGTTATGAAATACGGCAACCAGGTTACCATTTTCATCAATTAAGAACTTAGTGAAATTCCAGATCACCGGATCCTGCAGAAATCTCTTCCAGACAATATCCTTCGAATTGTCCGAAGGCACATTTTTGGCTAGTTCCTTAGACTGATCCACGAGCCATTTATACAGTGGGTGGACATCATCCCCGCGAACCGAAATTTTTTCGGACATCGGAAAGGTAACTGCATACTTCTTGGAACAGAACTCTTTTATCTCTGCATTGGAACCGGGTTCCTGCTGTCCAAAATTGTTGGCGGGAAAGCCTACTACGACCAATTTGTCTTTATACTTTTCGTATAGCTTTTCAAGCTCGGAATATTGGGGAGTGTTTCCACACATTGACGCGGTATTAACAATCATGATCTTTTTCCCTTTGTATTTGGAAAAATCGATATCAGTACCATCCAGGCTGGGCACTTTGAAATCATAAATTGAACCCCCTGTAAGGGCAGCTGATAAGATCAGCGACAATAACAATGTTTTCATGACCTATAGATTTAGTGTTAGAAATAAGCGGGGATTAAAGGTAGGACGAATTTGATTTTAATCAATATAAAATCTTGTAAAGTTGAGCTATTGTTTTTCAAAGCAGCCGAGGTCGGGTTGGACACCGACCGGTCGGGGTTTTCCATCCAGGTCAATGCTAACTCCAAAGTTCTTGCCTTTATTGAGAGCGGGCGAAGTATCCTTTAAACGAAAATTATAATACCGTCTCGCTACGTCAATACTGTCGAATTGTGGTGGCAGATTAGTCGGAGCCGGCAAAATAATCGTAGCATCAGCCGGAGTCGAAGGTACCTTCCATAATACCTGGTCGAACCTGGCACTAAATAAAGCGGCAATACTTTTCACCACAACTACTTCAGTATCGACCGTTCCGTTTTCACCCCAGAAAATGCAATTTCGAAATAGAGCATCCAGGGGTTGCGCCCCGGTGGCATCAAAATTTGTCACGATTAATACAGGGGCCGTATGCTGAATATAAGGATTGGAATAACTTGCTACCGTACAATGTGTGAATGTATAAGTCCCTCCTTTGAATAATGCTACATTTTTGCCACAGTTACTGATCTGGCAATTTCTTGCACTGATGCTTGAGTTGGAAGCAACAATACCATAGTCGTAAGAATTATCAATCACACATTCATTCAATACAAGTTTGGGAGTGGGCGGATTGGGCGAAGGATCCAGGACCGCAATAGATTGATAGGAATTTTTTATCACCGTATAATTTAACACGTTGTTCCCGCTTGAAGTGCTGAAATAAATACCGGGCCATGTAGCCGGGTAATTTTTGTAGGGTTCATCGAGCCGGTCGCCAGTGAAATAGACTCTGTCGGCTGTATCTTTCAATCCATTCGTTTCTATGGTGCCGTCGATAATTATGGGAGCATCCGGATGCACGTAAATCCGACAACCCTTATTGATCGTTAGTTTTTTGCTGGCATTTACACGGAGATATCCAAGAATTACATACGGCAAATCGTTGTTCCATATCTCATCGGTAGTAATTTCCTTGTTGCGAAAAAAATGGGCGTTTTGTCCCCATGCTTCCAACTGCACCAACCTCTTATTTCCATTGTAAGTAACCTGTATACTATCCCTGATAACAAAGGGAAGGTTAGCCGCGGTCGGATCTACATTTACCTGCACATACACATACACGCTATCGTTTGCTTCTATGTCGATATTGGTGGCTTCGGAAGTTGAAATCCCATCCACATTTACTTTGAATGCCGAGGCAGTCCCGCCCATCAGCTTTACTGATGATAGCCTCAGGCTTTGATTATTTTCATTAACGATCTTAAAAAACTGGCTGATAGATCCGGTGGTAGGAAAAACAGTATCGTACTTTAATGTATCAACAGTGATGGTGATCCTGGCATCCCCGGAAGTAATAAAGGAATCTTTTCTGCATGCACTCAACAGCGTCACAGCGGAGAGGATAAGTAAAGCGATGGCTTTCATTGGTCATCAAAAATAATAACAAAGATTGGTAAAAGAGAATGCAGGGCAGGATACTAGATGCTAGATATTAGATGCTGGATACTAGATGCTAGATACTGGATGCCGGTATCTAGCCTCCAACATCCAGTATCCAGTTCCTTCCTCATCTCGCTGCATAGCAAAGAGTGGCTATACTAAGCAGAACGTTACCGGCCTTCAGTAATTCGGCACCACAGGCTTCGAGAGTTGCTCCTGTGGTTACTACATCATCGATCAGCAATACATGTTTTCCGGCCAGCGCGGCTGCGTTGTTCAACACAAATCTTCCTTCCATATTCAACCATCGGTCTATTCTTCCTTTTTTTGTTTGTGTGTCAGTATGTGCGGAGCGAATGATGGCATCATTTACAACCGGGATTTTCAGGGTTTCTGCAATTCCTTCACACAAAATAGCAGCCTGGTTAAATCCTCTTCGTCTTTCTTTAGTTTCGAATAACGGAAGAGGTATAAGTGCGTCAATCCGGAACCGTCCTGACCTGCCTATATTGTCTCCCATCATTCTTCCGAGCTGCCGGCCAAGATCTTTATTGCCCCGGTACTTGAATTCATGCATCAGCGTTTGCATTAATGACTCGCGGGTAAAATAATATTGAGCAGTGGCATTTGCCAGGGGCAGCCTTCCCCAGAATTTCTTTTCCACGGGGTTGCCGGAATGCCATTCAAAATTTGTTTCCGGCATGGCGTCAATACATTTCAAACAAAGTACAGTACGTCCGCTGATCATATCGTTGCCGCACCCGGCGCACACATTCGGGAACAGCATGTGAAGCAAAGAATCTTTTATTTCCCCGGCTGTGATCATTAAAAAAGATATTTATAAACTTCCTCGACCCGGCCCATTGTTATTACTTCAATTCCGAACTTTTGTCTTCCCAATCCTTTTTGACCGTGCCTGCCGGCAGGCAGGTTGTATTTCGATAAAATTATTTTTTCAAACCCCAGTTTCTCTGCCTCAGCAATTCTTTGATCGATCCGGTTGACAGCTCTTATCTCCCCACTTAAACCGACTTCACCCGAAAAACAAATATGCTGCGACAGGGGCACATCTTCATAAGAAGACAGCAATGCGCAAAGTACGGCAAGATCGATGGAAGGATCTTCGACTTTTATCCCGCCTGCAATGTTTAAAAACACATCCTTTAAGCCAAAGTGAAAGCCACCTCGTTTCTCTAATACAGCCAAAAGCAATTGCAATCTTCGCAGGTCGAATCCGCTGACTGTTCTTTGCGGGGTACCATACACCGATTGTGTTACCAATGCCTGCACCTCGATCAACAAAGGCCTGATCCCTTCGATCGTTGCTGCAATAGCGATTCCGCTTAACTGATCTTCCTTTTGGGTGATTAATATTTCACTCGGGTTAGCCACGCCTCTCATTCCCGTATCAGTCATTTCATAAATCCCGAGTTCCGCGGTGCTGCCAAACCGGTTTTTAAGCGTCCTGAGAATGCGGTATGCATAATGCCTGTCACCTTCGAATTGGAGGACGGTGTCCACCATGTGTTCCAGGATCTTTGGGCCGGCAATGCTCCCATCCTTTGTAATATGCCCTATTAAAAAGACTGGAGTGTTTGTTTCCTTTGCAAATCGTTGAAATTCGGCTGCGCATTCTCTTATTTGTGAAACGCTGCCGGGCGATGAATCAATAAAAGGAGTTTGTAACGTTTGTATTGAATCTATAATTACCAGTTGAGGCCTGAGTTTTTTTATTTCCTGGAAAATTGTCTGTGTTGATGTCTCCGTAAGCAGGTAGAAATTTTCATTCTGTAGTTTCAATCTATCTGCCCGCATTTTTATCTGTTGCTCGCTCTCTTCGCCGCTTATGTACAGAACAGTTACATCTTTTAACCATAAAGCATTTTGGAGAAACAACGTCGATTTGCCAATGCCGGGTTCTCCTGCTATCAACACAATACTTCCCGGAACAATGCCACCACCCAGTACACGATTCAATTCCACATCACTTGTGATTAATCTTTTTTCCTCGCTGCTCTTAATCTCATGAAGTGAAATAGTTTTATTCTTCCTTTTATTATCCGTGTATTCTTTCCATCCGTTGTTCTTGGTTGCTGTATCTTTTTGAATCAATTCTTCAACAAACGTGTTCCATTGACTGCATGAAGGACATTGACCTAACCATTTTACAGTTTCATAACCGCAGTTTTGACAGAAGAAAGCTGATTTGACTTTACTCATTAATTAAAGGTAAACGATAAGAATTGTTGAATAAAAAAGGAGAAAGAAGTCAATATAAACTCATTGATTATTAATCAATTCGTATAACGTAAAAAGGGCCAATCTTTCGATTGACCCTTTTACTTACTAACCCATTAAATTCTATTGCTAAGTTACAATTCTGTGTAACATTTCAAAATAAATTTTTTGTTCTGTGAATAACTTTGGCGAATGACCATCGAAAAATGCTGAATCTTTGATCAAAAAAATGAAGGAACTTAAAAATTTGTTAATCAACTAGTTATGTGCAATATTTTGGCGTCTTCTGATCATCAACTAATTTCAATCTAAATGATTTTCGGGATGACAAAAAGACTGAAAAACAGGCTTTAATCTAAATGGTTAGAGATTTGATGTATCTCTGGAACAAACAAATTTTCAAATAAAATGACACCTTCAATTATGATTGTTTCGCTGATCTTTTTAGGGATCAGCATGCTTGTCTCACTGGTACTGAAGGGCAAGTTTACAAAGTACAGCAAAGTACCGCTTTCAAACGGCCTGACAGGCCGGGAGATCGCTGAAAAAATGCTTAGGGACAATGGAATTTACGATGTCAAAGTAACCTCTGTCGACGGGTTTTTGTCGGATCATTATAACCCTGCAAATAAGACGGTAAACCTCAGCCCTGACGTATATAATGGGAACAGTGTATCGGCTGCCGCGGTGGCTGCCCACGAGTGTGGTCACGCCGTCCAGCATGCTACAGCCTACACCCCGCTTGCGTTACGGAGTAAATTGGTACCTGTCGTTCAATTCTCGTCAGGGCTGGTGAACCTGGTATTAATTGTGGGAGTAATAATGGCTTACTCCGGGAATCCTACCGTACTCTTAATTGGTATTATATTAATGGCCCTGACGGTTTTGTTTAGCCTGATCACCCTTCCGGTCGAGTTTGATGCCAGCAACCGGGCCCTGGCCTGGCTGAACCGGACCAACATAACAAATAATAGCGAGTACCCGCTGGCTAAAGACGCCCTGAAATGGGCGGCTACCACCTACGTGGTGGCAGCACTCGCAGCGGTGGTGACCCTGATCCAATACATTTTGCTCTTTCTCGGCAGC
>JANWHX010000317.1 GCA_025450235.1 Chitinophagaceae bacterium
TTCCCGCTTTTTCAAGTGCTTTATAAAATATAGAGCGGGCTTTTTGGTTTTCACTCTTGCAGAAAGAAATAAAATTTTTATCATCCAATGATGCCATTGCGCCAGCCAATGATACCGCACTGGCGGCGGCATTGGCCCACGGTTGGAGATCGTTTAGTTGTTTTACTGTTTGTGGATGAGCAAGAATAAATCCTACTCTTGCGCCCGCCATGCCATGGATCTTGGAGAATGTTTTTGCAATGACAAGGTTGGGATAGTCGTTTACCAATTTCGCCATTGACGGTTCCTCGCTGAATTCCGTATATGCTTCATCGAGTAAAATGATGCATTTTGGTGCTATTTCTTTTATGAATTTTTCAAGCTGAGCCGCCGGCAACACCGTTCCGGTTGGATTAGCAGGATTACAGAGATAGACCATTCTTGTACTGCTGTCCATTGCGTCTTTCAATCGTTGCAGGTCGATGATTTTGCCGGTAGCGAGAGGAACTAATTTAACGGGCAACCCAACTTTGCGTGCAGCGGGCATCCACAACCGGAAAATTGGATCAGGTGCAACGGCAGTACCTTTTTGTAACGCGGCCCATAACGAAGTAAAACCAAGCAGTTCAGATGACCCGGCTCCAATGACGACATGTTCTTTGGTCAGACCGTATTGCGCAGCAATTTTTTCTCTTAATTGCGTCGTCACCTCCCATGGATAGCGGTTCGAGCCGGCAACAGCGGCCATCATAGCCGCTTTGGAAGCAGGTGAAGGGCCATGAGGGTTTTCATTTGAACTGAGTTTGATAATGTTTAATCCATCAAAACCTTTCCTGGCAATGATCTTTTGTACGTCACGGGAAAATGCATCGCGGCTGAATGCAAAAGCGGCTGCAGCCAGAGCTGATTGTTTAAGGAGTTGGCGACGGTCCATAAATAAAGATTTATTACATTAAGGTACAACAAAGTCTGTTACTGCGGTGATCGTTCTCAAATGATTAATGTGAGGAATTGCCAGATGGCAAGAATATTGCGGCTATTTTTATCCTTTAAATTTAAAAATCTTTTATCATGAGTGAGTATTCTTATATCCCCGAAGGCTATAATGCCGTAATACCCGCGTTGGCTTTTAAGGGTGCCGGTGACGCCATTAAATGGTATAAAATTGTTTTTGGCGCCAAAGAAAAAATGCGGTTTGACAATCCGGATGGAACAATTGCGCATGCTGAATTGATAATTGGCGACTCGGTCATGATGTTATCCGAAGAAAACCCGCAGTATAATAAGAGCCCGAAAACATTGAGTGGGAACTCTGTTAACCTGTGTATCTATGTACCCGAGGTTGATAAAACAATTGAAAAAGCTCTTGATAACAAGGCAAAACTTATAATGCCTGCAGAGGACCAGTTTTATGGAGACAGAAGCGGCCGCATTGAGGATCCATTTGGTTATATATGGATCATCGCAACTCATATAAAAGATGTCTCGGAAGAAGAAATGAAAAAAGCGATGAAAGAGATGGCGGGGCAGAATTGATCCTATTTGTTTCCCAGTTCGATCACTTCACAATTTTTTATATCAGGACCATCAATGGCAAAGCGAATGATGGTCTTGATCTTATGCCATCCCTGTTTACCTGCAGCACCCGGGTTCATGTGAAGGCATTTAATCTTATCGTCATAGATCACTTTCAGGATATGTGAATGGCCGCTGATGAATAATTGCGGCTGGTGAAGCAATAATTGTTTTTTGGTTTCAGGATTGTATCGGGGTGGAGAACCACCGATATGCCGCATCATCACTTTCACTTCTTCACACATAAAAATCAACTGCTCAGGATAAACTGTTCTGATATCATTGCCATCAATGTTTCCATAAACTCCTCTGAGGGTGAGGCCGCTCCGGGCAGCCAGATCCGTTGCAATAGCTATATTTCCAAAATCCCCTGCGTGCCATATCTCATTGCAGTTTTCGAAATGTTTGAAAGCATTTTCGTCTAAAAAGCCATGTGTATCTGATATAAGTCCGACCCTTGTCAAGTTGTTTTTGCTAATTTTGAGGGAAGCAAAATAACCAAGTTTATAATTTATTTCTTTGAAATTATTTCCATCATTTTTTTCAATGGTCTTTTAGTTCACCAGACTCTTTTTCCAGAAAACACACAAGAATACTCCTTTAAAATTTAAGCAGTAAATTTCATCAGCGCTCTCATTTAGATTTTTAACTGTTACTGCAAAACCTCCGGGCTACTCTGCCCGGAGGGATGATATAAACAAAAAATTATTTACCTACCTGACTGTAAATTGATAGCAACCACTGGTCAACACAACAGCCGTGTTTGCAGCATCCAGCACCTGGAAATGAATGTCAAATACTGCACCGGTTGGAGCAGCTGATAAGTCGCGCCATAATTCTTCATGTCCGTTACCACCTCCGTTGGTCCCTATTGTTTGAGGTGTAGTACCCAAACCGAGAGTTAGCCATGCTGTACTGGTGCAATTACCATCTATGGTTTGATCCACTGCCCGTTGAAGGATATACTCATGATTAGGCTGAAGATGCTGAACTTTAGTATCCAGCGTAACGATTTTGGCAGGATCAGGATCTTGCCGGAATTTAATATTTCCCTTTTTGTTTCCCTGGCCAGAAAGCTTGACATCCAAATTATAAGGGTCAGGCGCACAGCGTAGTGCAGTTTCATCAGTACCTTCCTTTTCAGATTCTTTTACAAATTCCTTTACAGAAGCAGATTCAGTTTCTGCAAGTTTTTGCTTTTGTTCAAGCTCTTTTTTGCAGGAAATGCAGAAAATAGACAGCGAAGCCATCATTAACATGGCCGACAGGATTTTCTTTCTCATAAAATAAATTTTATTGGTTAAAAAAGACAACTAATTGACGATCTAAGGCTGAGGGGGTATTTGTAAAAGCAGCAAATGGGGGTATTGGTTTTATAATTAAAAGTTTCATAATAGCAAACCTAACGGAGGAAGTATCGCAAGTCAATCCCTCAATTGAAGGATATTATAAATGCAACGCAAAAAAGATGGGAAATTTAAAATGGAGTTCTTCGGGAAAGAGGCTGAAAAATCACACTAGTTTTTCTTTCAAAGCCTTTGCCACAGCTTCGGTTGCTGATGCCACATGCAACTTTTGATAGATACTCTTTACATGGTCTCTTACAGTGTGATAGCTGAGAAATATTTTTTCGGCAATTCGCGGCATGGGTATGCCTTCGGTAAGCAATTGCAGGATTTCTTTTTCTCTAGCGGTAAGTTGATAGTCCGTTATAGTCACCATGGGAGCTATGAATTGCTGAAAAAGACTAACCACCTTGGAAGCAACGGTTGGAGTAAACGCTACGCCTCCATTTTGTACATCAGTAACAGCTTCCAGCATTTTTACAGGGGAGGTGTTTTTGAGGATGTACCCATTGGCTCCTTTGCAAAGCGCATCAAATATTTTTTCATCATCCTCAAAAACGGTTTGTATCAATATTTTTACGCCCGGGAATTCTTTCTTTATAAGGCCGGTTGCTTTTATTCCGTTAATACCTGTCATTTCAATGTCCATCAGGATCACATCCGGGTTGCTTTTTTCAATATCCTGTTTCCAGTTATTGCAACTGGTAAAACTTCCGGTACAGCGATAACCGGGTGAACCATTCAGAATAGAACGGTAAGCATCCATCATGATTGGATTATCTTCAAAAATGGCTACGCGGATTTCTTTATTGTCGTTCACGATACAAATGTATGCCGATGATGGGTGATTTGCACAAGCCCCAATCGGGGGAAATTACAATTCCAGGTCAATCGCTGTTCCTTTACCCGGTTCAGCCTCTATTTTGATTACTGCTTTTACTTCTTCCGCCCTTGCCCGCATGTTTTTGATGCCATTGCCTTCCAAAGCAGAAGATATTGAAAATCCTTTCCCATCATCCTGTATCTTAAGTCGCCAATTAGAACCATGGGCACTAAGACTGTAATAAATATTGCTACACCCGGAGTATTTGAAGCTATTATTAATCGCTTCTTTACTTATCAGGTAAATAGCCTTGCGTTGCCGGATGCTTAAATTAGTTATTTCACTTTCCTGACCTGTTACAAAATGCATTTGTATGTTTTTTGACAAGGCGACAGGAATGCTAAATGATCTTAACCGTAGCAGTAATCTTTCGATATTATCATTTTGAGGATTAAAAATCCAGACCATGTCACTCAGTTTTTCTATGACATCCTGTGTGTAATTTTTTACTTTGCCCAAATACTCAGCAGCTTCCGCGGGTTTGTTATTCTCTAATTTTTCAGATGCCATCTGGCTAAGCAGGTTAATACCACTCATTGAAGCTCCTATTTCATCATGGAGGTCCTGGCTGATACGGTTACGCATTTCCAACAAGTTTAATTTTTGCTTTAGTCGGTAACGAAATAATAGATACATGCCAGCCGATACGGCTAAGCCCATCAAAAAGTAGAACCACCAGGTTTGCCAGAATGCTTTTTTGATTTCAAAGGAAAATAATGCGGGTTCACTCCAAATTGTAGTGGGCAATTGTGCTTTCACTCTAAAAATATATTTTCCTGGTGGAAGCTTGGCAAATGAGACAAAATCATTCGAGGATGGGGTACTCCATACGTTTTCTAATCCCTCAAGCTGGTATGAATACCTTATTCCATCGGTCCCTGAAGAGGAAATGCCTTTATAATAAATACTGATCGTATTGTTATCATGGAGAAGTTTGAGATCGTACGGCAATTGAAAAATACCCGACAGCGAATCAGCGTAGTCGGCCCAGGTGGTTTGCCGGAAGTTTAGTTCCACATTTTCAATCTGCATGGAAGGCACAGGCGATTTATAATTTATTTTATCAGGGTCAAGATTTATTAAATAATTGCTCGAGAAATACCAGATATTCCCTTTGCTGTCTTTAGTTAACCGAGGGCCAAAACCCCGATCTGTTTGAAGATCTTCAGCAGTATAAAAACCAATTATCTGGTAAGCCCCGCTGTTTGAGGTATTATTTTTTTTTGAAAATACAGCTACTGTTGAATTGGTACAAACCCATAAGTTATTCTTATTATCAAAACATGCAGAGGTTACATTGTCGGTGGATAGGCCATTGGCTTTAGTAAGTTGTTCTTTAAAAACCAGGGAGTCTTTTTGCCAGGTATAACGGCGTAATCCCCTGCCATAATAAATGAGCCACACATCTCCTGACGGGTCGTTATAGAGCCAACTGATACGGCCATGTGTGCCAATTTCATTCAGCTGCTGTTTACAGATGTGTTGTTTATCAATTGAAAAAATTGTGCCCTCATCTGTTGCAAATAAAATATTGCCGTTTGCGCATTGATGCAAACGCATGATGTTTCCTTTTACTTCGATATTGTTAGAAACAGGAAGAAGACTGAAAGAAGTACCGTTGAGCTGACAGGGAAATTTTTGTGTTCTTACTGCTACAATTATCTTTTTTCTGTAAGTATCCCATAGTACATCAAATACCTGATCGCCTAAATGAGCCAGTTGCTTACTTTGTTCATACACATTATCACCATCCTGCATAGCCAAAGCAAAACCTCTTATATAATACCAATAACGTCCCCTGTCATCAAAAGCGCAATTGTCAACTATAAATTCATTGTCTGGAAGAGTGGAATTGCCTTTATTATATAGCTTTTTGTTATTGAAAACTCCATTTTCAAAGGTCTTTAGGGTAAGGCTCCCGTCATTGATGATGAGCGGGCCGGTTGGAGGCTGGAATACATTAAAAAGAAAATTTTTCCCAACAACAGCAGGGAGATCAAAGATCTTAAACTCTCTTTCATATATTTTTATCAGCCCGTTTCCGGTAGTTACCCAAATATTTCCCTGGTTATCTTCATTGATATGAATTATGCGGGGACCCGTTGCAGCTTTGTAAACAGAAACTAAATTTGTAGTATCCCCGTTTGGTATCAGTTGCAATCCCATTGGAAAACTCCCAACCCAAAATCTTTTTTTACTGTCGCGGAAATAAAAATATATGCCTTTTAACCTGCCTAAGGGACCGGGCAATTTAACTAATTGCTCATTGATGATCTCATAAATGCCATCCAATGTGGACATAAAAATTTGTCCCGCCGATTCTGATAAGCCATTATAATAATAGCCCTCGCCTTTTAATGTTCCTATCACTTTGTAAGCACCATTTGGTTTTCTCAACACCAGCAAATCGCCATAATTAATATATAGCCCATCCTTTGATTCAATAATATTCCTGCATGCACGGTCATCGTAACCAGGGTAGAATTTGATTTTTGTCCATTTATCAGCATCCAGTTGATAGACACCCGCATTAGTTAATGACCAGATCAGGCCTTCCTTTGTTTCCATAATCCGAAAGTTCCATCGTATACGTTCTGAGTCCGGGTTTGGATGGCTAATAAGTTTGTTTTTCCTATACTCAAATATCGTCTGGTTTGAAGTAGACCAATATCTCGAATGGCTATCTACAAATAAGACAACTGATCTGCCATCAGACAACGCATCCGTACTAAAGGATTTCCCATCAAAGCGGCATGACCCTTCGGCTGTACTTACCCATAAATACCCCAACTTATCCTGGAAGGTTCCGATGACATTGGTTGACGGTAACCCGTCCTTAACCGTGTAAATTCTGACAGACATTTCCTGTGCCCGGGCATGAAAAGAAAAAAAAATGATAAGGGTGGCGCAGTAAATAAACCTTACTGAAATAAATGCTATGAGACATAACAATTTTTTCATTTTAAGTCATTTTATCAGCCCGCTTTATTACTACTGTTGATCCGATTTTTACTTTATTAGCCAGATAAATGTATTGTGTGTTTCTTGAACATCAGGTCACTCAATTGCGACTAAATTAATGGCACACAGATAAGATATAATAGAAGTTACTATTTTATTGAATAGGGTGACTAGTTTTTTTTGTTGGTGAAAGCCAGCAGCATGAACCAAAATTCGATGTTAAGACCATATTTCCTAATTTTAATCCACGAATTCATTATGCCACATTATCATACACTCGGAAACATTCCGCATAAACGACATACTCAATTCAGAAAACCTGATGGCGACCTGTACTCAGAACAGTTGTTTTCAACTGAAGGGTTTTCGAATGATTATTCAATAATGTATCACATTTACCCGCCTACACAGATCATCAAGACAGAAGCACAGGTGAGCGTGGCGCCAACCGTAGCGGAAGAAAAAATGCTGAAGCATCGCAGCTTTGAAGGATTTAATATAAAGCCGGAAAAAGATTTCCTGCAGAGCAGAAAACCCGTTTTGGTGAATAGCGATTGTCATATTTCGCTTGCTTCGCCACAGGAGAGCATGAAGGATTATTTCTACAAGAATACTGATGCCGACGAGATGATCTTTGTTCATGAAGGAAAAGGGATGCTGCGAACGATGTATGGGGAATTACCGTTTGACTATGGTGATTATCTTGTGATACCAAGAGGAACTATCTACCAGGTAGAATTTGCGTCATCATCCAATCGTCTTTTCATTGTTGAATCATTCAGCCCGATTCGTTATCCGAAAAAATATCTCAGTAAGTATGGACAATTGCTGGAGCATTCGCCTTATTGTGAACGGGATATTCGACCGCCGCAAAACCTGCCAACATTTGACGAGAAAGGGGACTATTTGATCAAAGCAAAAAAGAAAGGCATGTTATATGGTTTGCATTATGGCACTCACCCGTTTGATGTGGTAGGGTGGGATGGCTATTGTTATCCCTTTGCTTTTTCCATTCATGATTTTGAGCCAATAACAGGAAGGGTTCACCAGCCTCCGCCGGTGCATCAAACTTTCGAAGCGCACAATTTTGTTGTGTGTTCATTTTGTCCACGCTTATTTGATTATCATCCCCAGGCGGTTCCGGCACCCTATAATCATAGCAATATCGACAGTGACGAGGTTATATATTATGTAGATGGCGATTTCATGAGCCGGAAAAATGTTACGAGAGGAATGATCACGCTGCATCCTTCAGGTATTCCACACGGACCTCATCCAGGTGCAGTCCAAAAAAGTATAGGGGCCAGGGAAACAAAGGAACTGGCCGTTATGGTAGATACTTTTCACCCGCTAATGCTTACTAAAGAAGCGTTGGATATTGAGAACAGGGATTATGTGATGAGCTGGGCGGAGTGAGTTGGTGAGTTGATAGTCGGGAGTCATTAGTCGGTAGTCGATAGTCGGGAGTCTCTAACCCGGCACAATTTTCTTTATTAAGGTGTCCACTTCTTCCCGGATCGATCACTACTGGTCCGGAGAAAAATAAAGACTGGTTCGGCCGGCCATGAACCATTCACCTTGTCAATTCTGCTGCTCACACCTTAAAACACCCAGTCCACAAAAAATAATTTGGCAGGCTGGCCCGGTTTCTTACTTTTGTTAACCATTTGGTTAAACTATATGGTTAAAAAAACAAAAGACAAAGGAGCGGAAGGGAGAATACTGGCAGCAGCCAGGAAGGTGTTTACGACAAAAGGAATGGCCGGGGCCAGGATGCAGGATATTGCCGATGAAGCAGGCATTAATAAAGCCTTGCTTCATTATTATTTCAGGGATAAAGACAAATTGTTTGAAACAATTTTTATGGGGGAGGCTCAAAAATTTTTTCCGAAGATCAATGCAATATTTCAATCCGATGATCCACTTTTTGAAAAGATGGAGAAATTTGTGAGTGAGTATATCGAAGAAATGCAGGAAAACCCTTATCTGCCCTGGTTTGTGATCAATGAAGTAAACCGTGACCCTGAGAGATTCATGCAGAGTGTCCTGGGGAATGATAACCGCCCCAAACCGGCAAAGTTTCTCGAGCAGATTGAAAAAGAAATAAAGAAAGGAACAATAAAACGAATCAGTCCGGTGCACCTGCTTATGAACCTGATATCAATGACCATTTTCCCCTTTGTTGCCAGGCCCATGATCACCCGTAACCTTCGTATGAGCGACTTGCAGTTTAAACAGGCTATGGAGCAACGGAAGAAAGAAATACCAAAGTTTATTATTGATGCCATAAAAAAATAAGCTATGCTGAACCTGAAGAAATATTTCCTGCTGATCATTTTAATTCCGGGATCGCTGCTGTCGCAGGAAATAAATAAACTGACCCTCCAACAAGTGTATGAAATGTCGCTAAAGAATTACCCTCTCATAAAACAGAAAGACCTTGTTAAACAAACCTCAGAGATCAGTATAGAGAATCTTCAGAAAGGTTTTTTGCCGCAAGTCACGATCAATGGACAGGCAACTTATCAATCGGATGTAATAAAATTCGCCATATCGTTGCCGGGTTTCCCTATTAATTCACTTGATAAGGATCAATATAAATTGTACGCGGATGTCAACCAGCAGATTTATGATGGAGGTCTGAGAAAACAACAAAAAGCTTCGGAACAATTGAACGCTGCAGTCGAAGATCAGAAAATAGAAGTCGAGCTATACAAATTAAAGGAAAGGATCAACCAGGTCTATTTAAGTATACTTTATCTCGATGAACAGTTGAAGCAGGTTGAGCTGGCAAAAACTGACATCCAAACGGGAATCAAAAGTGTAAATGCGCAGGTACAAAATGGAACCGCTCTTAAATCGAACCTCAACACGCTCAAAGCTGAATTGCTCAAAGCAGATCAGCGTGTAACAGAGGTTAAAGCTTCGAAAAAAGGACTGGTAGACGCATTATCTGTTTTCCTGGGTCAGCCTTTGAATGAAAATATAGAATTGGAAAAACCCGCTATGGGCGCAACAGTTAGTGAGGAGATTGTCCGACCTGAATTAAAGTTATTTAGTAATCAGACGGATCTGATTGCTCAGCAAGACAAACTCATTACTTCTAAAAATTTACCTAGTGCCGGTTTGTTTGTCCAGGGAGGTTTTGGGAAACCAGGGTTGAATCCGCTGAAAAATGAATTTGATCTTTATTATATGGGTGGGGTTCGGTTTATCTGGGCATTAGGAGGTCTTTATACTAAAAAGAAAGAAAAGGAATTAGTAGAAGTGAATAAGAAGTTTGTTGATACGCAAAAAGAGACTTTTTTGTTGAATACGAATACCCAGCTAAAGCAACAAAAGGCCGAGATAGATAAATTAAGCCAGCTTGTGACCTCGGATAATGAAATCATAGTGTTGAGGAAAAGTGTGACCGATGCCGCGAAGGCGCAATTAGAAAATGGCGTGATTACAGCCAATGACTATATAAAGGAAATAAATGCAGAGGATCAGGCAAGGCAGTCATTGATCACTCACCAGCTGCTTTTGTTGCAGGCACAGATCAATTATCAAACTATTTCAGGAAAACAATAAATCGCAGGAATGAAAATTATAGCTAAAACCATAATGGCAGCAAGTTTATTAATGACAGTGGCCTGTAATAATAAGAATGGCAAATATGATGCTTCGGGAACATTCGAAGCGGATGAAGTAGTTGTATCTACGTTGGCCACAGGGAAGATTTTATCGCTCAATGTTGAAGAAGGATCTGTGTTGGCAAAGGATAGCGTCGTCGGCCATATTGACCCAACCGGGCTTAGTTTGCAGAAAGAAGAAGTAGAAGCAACGATTGAATCCCTTGGTCAGCAGACGGCCAATGTGGAACCGCAGGTGAAAATGCTACAGGATCAACTAAAGGTGCAGGAATCCCAGCTTGCTAATCTCAGTCATGAACGAACAAGAATTGAGAATTTAATAAAACAGGACGCAGCTACAGGTAAGCAACTGGATGACATCAATGCACAGATAGATGTTGTAAAAAAACAAATGACCGTAACCCAACAGCAGGTCAACGTTCAAAAAAGCAATATTGGCACGCAAAACCGCGGAATTCTAAGCCAGGGCAAGCCTCTTGAAAAGAAGGCGGCACAAATAGAAGATCTGCTGGATAAAACGCATATCAGGAATCCCATTCATGGTACAGTGATCACAAAATATGCGGAAGAAGGGGAAACGATAACATCGGGAAAGGCCTTATATAAAATTGCCGACTTGTCTGTGATGACTCTAAGAGCGTATATCACCGGCACACAATTGTCGCAGGTAAAACTTGGGCAGCAGGTGAAAGTGCTGGTAGATGATGGTGCCGACAAGTATAAGGAACTTCCGGGCCAGATTACATGGATTTCGGATAAAGCAGAGTTTACACCAAAGACCATTCAAACTAAAGATGAAAGGGCTAACCTCGTTTATGCAATGAAAGTAAAAGTAAAGAATGACGGTTATCTCAAGATCGGAATGTACGGTGAAGTTCAGTTTAAATGAGGAATATGAATTCAGTTATTGTCGAAAATATTGCCAAGCGATATGGAACAAAAAAGGCGCCTGTCATTGCTTTGCAGGGGGTAAACTTCGAAGTAAAAAAAGGAGAACTGTTTGGGATTATTGGCCCCGACGGCGCAGGCAAGACTTCGCTGTTCCGGATCTTGACAACATTACTTCTTGCTGAAGAAGGCAGGGCAACCGTAGATGGACTGGACGTGGTGAAAGAGTATAAAGCGATTCGTCACAGAGTGGGATATATGCCCGGAAGATTTTCATTATACCCGGATTTAACGGTACAGGAGAATCTCGATTTTTTCGCTACGATCTTTAATACTTCTATTGACGAGAATTACGACCTGATAAAAGACATCTATTCGCAGATCGAACCGTTCAGGCATAGAAAAGCAGGAAAATTATCCGGTGGAATGAAACAGAAGCTGGCATTGAGTTGTGCGTTGATCCACCGACCGTCTGTTTTGTTTTTGGATGAACCGACAACGGGTGTTGATGCTGTATCGCGAAAAGAATTCTGGGAAATGCTGAAAAGATTAAA
>JANWHX010000318.1 GCA_025450235.1 Chitinophagaceae bacterium
CCCATCGTTCCGGCACCAATTACAGAAACATTTTTCATGGAGCAATCAATTTGGGCGCAAGATCGAAAAATTAATAATTAATAATTAATAATTATTAATCGAGGCAAATTGACTTCAGGAGAGGTTGGGGATCATTTGTTTTTAAAATCACCCCTTTTCCACGCCTGTATGAATTCGGCCCAGGCAGCAGGATTGAAGATATTCATGGGAGGAACTTGTCCGGAATAGACTGCTTTATTGGCAAGGTTCCTGAATTGAAGGTTAGTCGCTTCACTGCCATCCGCCGGGGTGGTCTTCATTAGTACACGACGTTTGGCCACATCTGTATTCCGCCGGGCTATCTCAATATCATCATCAGGAACTTTTGAATTTACAAAATCACGCTCAAACTGTTCTCTTGTCGGCCGCGGTTTCAGAATAGTGGCGGGAAGATAAACAGTATCTTTCACCATCAATTGCACGATGCTGTATTGATTGCCCTTCAGGTTGCGGTCGATACTGATCGTTTTTGGCTTATAGCTTACGTGCGTAAATTCAACCTCATCGCCTTTCAACACAACGATCGAAAAAACTCCATCATTATTCGTGATCGTTCCGCGGTTTTGACCCTTCACCATGACACTCACAGCAGGAATTCCTTCCAAACTATCGGCTGTCATGATGATACCATATAATTGTACAACCGAATCCCGGGCTGCTTCAAACTGCGCACTGGCGGTCACAGGTACCATGAAAAAGCAAAAGCCGATATACAGTAGAATTTTTTTCATATTCGTCTCAAAAATAGGGACAACTGCCTGAATATTGAAACAAATTAGGGGATTGGAATGTTTAACTTTGCAACTTAAATCTGATTTAACATAAGCTTTGAATATGACGAAAGAAAAAATACTGGAAGCACTCAGGAACGTCCAGGAGCCCGACCTCGGAAAAGATATTGTGACGCTGAATATGGTAAAAGACATTTCGATTGAAGGCAACTATGTGTCGTTTACGGTGGTACTTACAACTCCTGCCTGCCCGCTCAAGGACCTGATAAAAAACAATTGTATCAATGCGATAAGATCGGCAGTCGATAAGGATGCGGTAGTAAAAGTGAATTTCACCGCTGATACTACTACCAAGCGTACTGATAATAAAGCTGTATTGCCTGGCGTAAAAAATATTATCGCGGTAGTAAGTGGAAAGGGAGGCGTGGGAAAATCGACAGTCGCGGCTAATCTTGCATTAGCTATATCGCAGGGTGGAGCAAAAGTAGGTTTGATGGATGCCGATATCTATGGACCAAGTGTGCCTATAATGTTTGGTGTTCGCGGGGAGCGACCATTGATGATCGAAATAGAGGGCAAAGGGATGATCGCACCACTGGAACGATATGGAATAAAATTGATTAGCATAGGACTATTGGTGGATGAAAAAAGTGCGGTAGTATGGCGTGGACCGATGGCAAGCAGCGCTATCAAACAGTTTATTACCGATGTGTTCTGGAGTGAGTTGGATTACCTGGTTGTTGACATGCCCCCGGGCACAGGCGATATTCATCTGACACTAATGCAAACTGTGCCGGTAACCGGTGCGGTGATCGTGACCACCCCGCAGGATGTGGCCCTGGCAGATGCCAAGAAGGGTATTGCGATGTTTGGGCAGGCACAAATGAATGTTCCGATTATTGGCCTGGTCGAGAACATGAGTTATTTCACCCCGGAAGAATTGCCAAATAATAAATACTACATTTTTGGAAAAGATGGAGGCAAACGATTGGCAGATGAGTATGATATTCCTTTCCTTGGACACATACCATTGGTACAAAGCATTCGTGAAGGAGGTGATTCCGGAGTACCTGTTATGATGAGTGATGATTCAATCAGCAAAAAAGCTTTTGAAGAATTTGCATCACATGTGGTGAGAAGTGTGTCAATGAGAAATGCGAATATGACAGCAGAAAAAGTCGCTGAGGTGGTGGGCGAATAATTTGTTGCCGGACCGACCTGACAAGTTATATTGAACCACATAGACACAATAGAAACATAGGCTCCACAACTTGTCCCGCCGAAGGCGTGGATAGAAACCTGCCGCTTTCAGGCAGGCAGGCCTATGTGTTTCTTTCTATTGTGTTCTATGTCCTATACCGCATTATCTGCGGGACAAGTTGTGGTTCAAAATCCGCGATAGAAAATAGTCTTTGAAGTATATATGTCGATTGGTATCTTTAAAGACTAAAACTGCTGTATGAAGGCTGTGTTTGTACTGATCCTTTTTTCCTTCTTCTATACTATTGATACCACTGCTCAAACAAGGAAACTCGTCAAAATTAATCCCGGGGAAAAAATAACGGAGAAGATACCTCAGAACGAGATTTACACCTACCCGGAATTTACTTCGGGAAGAGTATACCTGACCAATAATACATATTCGATGGCCCCGATGAATTATAACTCATTGTTTGGAGAAATGCAGTTCATTAATCCGAAAGGGGACACCGTTTCACTTAGCGATGAAAAAAAGATCAAAGTGATCGTTATTGATAAGGACACATTTTATTATACGGATGGTTACCTTAAACTGGTTTTGGACGCAGGTAATGTGCAACTGGCAAACAAGAAAATCATCAGCTTCGCTAACCGGCAGAAACTGGGCGGATTTGGAGAACAGTCCCAAAGCTCTATTGATACATATAACAATTTGGTCGGGCAGAATTCTTTGAAAGAGCTGGTGGCCAAAGAAATTATCACGATGGAAATAGACAGTGTTTTTTATATCAAAGACGGGGTAAGCAGTTTTAAAGTGGTCAATAAAAAGAACTTGCTGGATATCTACCCTAAAAATGAAAAAGACCTGAAAAATTACCTAAAGGAAAATAAAGTAAATTTTTCCAGTGAAGAAGATCTCAGGAAACTGATCCTTTATTTCAAAACAATAGTCCCTGTACGCCCACTCTGATAGGCGTGATCTTCTATTTCAAACAAACAAGTGGAGTGCTCGTTAAACAATTCATTTGTTCACTCCTTTTTTCCAGCTTATCAGGGCAAAGTATATTCCCGTCCAAATCGGTTATCCGGGGATAATAGGGAAATAACGAAGTCTTCCTGTCAACCAGTGAAAGAAATTAAGCCTATTGCTGAACGGGACGATTTTTTTTTCATTTTAATTGTCTAACACTCAATATTTATAGCTCCATCTATCGTAGAAACACTATTATTTTTTTTATTTTTTGATTGCATTTCATGGAAAATACTTATAGGTTTATGGAAGAATACGTGAAGTAAATACGTTAATCGATTGTAATAATTCGTGAAATTCGTCAGGATTATTTCAATTGTAACTTTTCGGACAAATCCGTACCAATGAAGAAAAATTATACATTCCTGGAAGCAATTCTGTTCGTCGGCTTCATGCCCAGCATCAGAAAAATTGTTTTACCCCTTCTTATAGTTCTGTCTGCTTCATTAACTGTCTTTGTTAAAGTAATGGAATCAGATGCTTCTACTACTTTGGTAAAGGAGAATATTTTTTTAAACAACGAGTTAAATTTTAAGAATACGCTTCAGGCGCATGCCGGAACTACCAATACTATCGGACATACCATAAATGAGCTGGTGGCGAAAGGGAATGCGCCAGAAGGAACTCTTTTTTCAAACCTGATTGATATCGAGATGGCCCTCGATCAGATGTCTCCCGAATTTAATGAAACAAGCAGCTCTGTTCAATATGCTTTTTATGTTAATCTCCTTAAAAGAAAAATTGCATTGTACAGGAATACGCTGAATGCCCAGAACGTGAACAATATCGAAGAAGCTTCGCAGATTCTTGGTTCACCGGGTTTGAAGAATATTAATGATAGTCTTAAGGTGGCAGCTAATACGCTGAAATCGGACGCCACTGCGTTATCAGCTACCGTAGTCCCGAACATGAACGTTCAGAGCAAGAAAGTGCAGTCCTGGAGTTTTTTAGTTTACCTGTTCGGCATTATTTTCTGCTTGTTAGTTTACTTATATGTCTACGTTAAAGGCAGGCTCAGCTCAGAATCAGAAACAAAAGTGAAAGCCTCGGCAGCGGTCAAAGAGAATTTTCTTGCGAATATGAGCCATGAAATCAGAACGCCATTGAACGCCATATTGGGTTTTACAAATATTCTGCAAAAAACGAAATTAGAAAATGAACAAGAGGAGTACGTTGATATTATTCAGAGATCCGGTGACAATCTTTTATCGATCGTGAATGATATTCTTGATTTGTCAAAAATAGAAGCAGGTATGCTTCGTATCGAAGAAGCGCCTTTCAGAGTTTCTGATATTATTTCTACAGTAGAAACTATGCTGAGGCCACGGGCTGAAGAGAAAAACCTCAAACTATTTGTCAACCTGGATGTCGATGTGCCGGAAATTGTTTCGGGGGATGCCGTGAGGTTAACTCAGATCCTTGTCAACCTCGTTTCCAATTCTATCAAATTCACAGAAGACGGTGGTGTATATCTGCGGGTGACTATGCTAAAAAAGGAAAATAACACGGCGAAACTCGAGTTCCTGGTAAGAGATACCGGAATTGGTATACCTGCGGAAAAGCAACTTACCATCTTCGATCGTTTTGAGCAGGCTGAAGCTGAGACGACCAGGCGCTTTGGAGGCACAGGTCTTGGGCTTTCAATCGTGAAAAACCTGGTGGATCTGCAGAAGGGGACCGTTACACTGTTCAGCAACTCAGGTCATGGCTCGAGCTTTACAGTTGAGCTTTCATTTAAAATATGCGATGGGGAGAGAACAGTGAGAGAAACTAAGAGACACGTTGCTATTTCGGATGATAATAAATCGCGGATCAGGATCCTTATCGCTGAAGATAATTCAATGAATCAGCGCTTGATCAGGCACCTGTTGAAAAGCAGGGGTTACAATTTTGATCTCGTCTTTAATGGCGTACAAGCTATTGAATCATTGAAGAAGCAATCATATGACATGGTGCTTATGGATATCCAAATGCCGGAAATGGATGGTTATTCAGCGACAAGACAAATCCGTGAAGAATTAAAGTTAAAAATTCCGGTCATTGCCATGACTGCACACGCGATGAGCGGAGAGAAGGAGAAATGTATTAAATCCGGGATGAACGATTACATCTCAAAGCCAATAGATGAGGAAATCCTGTTCGATATCATCCAGAAATATTCAGGCCCTGCTTCAAATTATGGCAATGAGTCTCAAAACGAAAATATCGGAGGAAAGATAATCGAGATAGTTAGTAATGATAAGAATGCGAGGGCCGTATAGAGATGATCGAAGAGAACCAAAACATGTCCATTATTTTAATAAAACTACTGATACTTAAAAAACCTGTTTTGTAATTAAAAGTTAATTGAGAAAATAAACCACTAAATCTAATAACATGAAAACAGAAGCTAAAGTCCTGATCGCTGAGGATAATGTAATGAACCAGATGTTAATTAAGCACCTTTTGCGAAGCAGAGGCTACAAGTTTGATCTCGTCCCTAATGGCGCGGAAGCGGTTGAAGCATTAAAGAGACAGTCTTATGATTTGATATTGATGGATATACAGATGCCTGAAATGGATGGTTATTCTGCTACGGAACAAATTCGCCAGGCACTGCGATCCAGTGTTCCGATCATTGCCATGACGGCTCATGCCATGAGTGGTAATAAAGAAAAATGTATTAAAGCCGGAATGAATGATTTCATTACAAAACCATTAGACGCGGATGCCTTGTTCGATATGATGCAGAGACATTTAAAACAGGATCTGTCTGGTGGTAGCCATGTTCAAAAAACAGTTGATGGTATAAATGGGGATACTGTTATTGATCTTTGTATTGTTGAAAAATATTCTCACGGAAATGCAGACTTCAAGAATGAAATCATAAAGGAATTCGTGACAATTGTTCCAGGGAATATCAGTTCCCTTGAAAACGCAATTTCCGAAGGTAATTATAAGCAAATAGGTCGTATTGCTCACGATATGAAAACAACAGTGCATGTGATGGGTTTAACCACGTTGATTGGAGATTTGCTTATACAGATAGAAAACTTTGCGAAGTCCAATGCCGGCCTTGCCTTAATACTGAATATTTTTTCAGATATTAAGCAGGTTTGTTTACGAGCGGTACGGGAGGCTAATCGCCTCGTGGTAGCATAGCTGCCGAAATATAGGCTATCTTTACGCGACAAAATTTTGCAAGGATAGACCATGTACGATCTTCCCTACTATAAGGAAACGGATGAAGAAACAGTAAAACAATTTGTCCGGGAACATCCTTTTGCCTTTATAAGCGGTTGCGACCAACACTCCAAACCCGTTGCAACACAAGTGCCCGTTTTTATTGATGAAAATGCTGGTAAAATCTTTCTTACGGGGCACATCATGCGAAATACGGATCATCACAAGGCATTCGAGCAAAATTCAAATGTATTAGCGGTTTTTACAGGTCCACATACTTACGTCAGTGCTATGTGGTACGACAACCCGCACCAGGCGAGCACATGGAACTATATGAGCGTACATGCAAAGGGGCACATACGTTTTGGTGATGAAAGAGACCTGGTGGCCATATTGAGGCGGCTTACCTTACATTACGAGAACAACAATACAGACTCAGCAACCATCTTTGACAATTTATCCCCCGATTACCGTGACCGGCTGATGAAGGCAATCATTGCTTTTGAAATTGAGGTGACATCCATAGAGCATGTTTTCAAACTAAGCCAGAACCGGGATGAGAAAAGTTATCATAATATTATGGAAAAGCTGCAACAGCAGGATAGCAATGCACAGCATATCGCCCGTGAAATGAAAAAACGGGCCTCTGCATTGTTTGGCAAAAAAAAATCAGACAGCCGTATGCCATGAGATAAAATGTGTTTATGAAAATCTTCTGTACATTCATATTTCTTATTTTACTTTCATGCGGAGGTTCAAATAAAATGCTTACTTCAAATACTGATATCCCGGGTTTTGACAAACAGGGCCACCGTGGCTGCCGCGGCCTGATGCCGGAAAATACATGGCCGGCTATGAAAATGGCATTGGATCTTGGTGTGACTACGCTGGAAATGGATGTGGTATTCACAAAGAATAAAGAGGCCGTTTTATCACACGAGCCATGGTTTGGTCATGAAATAACCACGAAGCCGGATGGCAACTTTATCGGTGAGCGGGAAGAACGGAAGTTCAACATTTATTGGATGACCTACGAAGAGGTAAAAACATTTGATGTGGGAATGAAGCCACATCCGCGTTTTCCGCGGCA
>JANWHX010000319.1 GCA_025450235.1 Chitinophagaceae bacterium
AACGAGGAGCGGCCTGAAGGATTGGTTAAACAGATCGGTAAGGAGATTGAAAAATATTACAAACTTTAAGTAAGGTAGAAAACTATCTGCTCCAAAGGAGTCCTTCGGACCGGCAGGCAGACCTATGTGTTTCTTTCTATGTGTTCTATGTTCTTATGTGGTTCCAGCGTTAGCTCCCTACCTATATGATGGCAGTCATAGTGGCGAACAGCAGCGGTATAAACTGCCGTCAGTTTTGACGTTCAATATAAACTCTTTTGCCAAGGAAGGCGGTAAGGGAATCAATGGTCTTGGTAGTGTCCGCGGTAACAGGTAAAAGAACAAACAACTTGTACTGTATCGAATCCGTTGTTTCCAGTTGAAGAACGGGAGCAAGTCTTGTATCCTGTAACTGCTTGAATCGTCTGAATGCCCTGGTTGCTTTCGTGACCTCCAAAACAAATTTATAATTAGCCGGGGTAACTTGTTTTTGAACGGCAATTGTATCCGGTTTATTCAATTGGGCAGAATCAATTACGGGTACCGATTCACTGACATTGCTGTCAGATAATGTTGCTTCGGCAGTATCTGCCCGATTGGTCGAGATCGTGTATCCTGCCCATATAGCTAAACCGATGCCGCAGAATATCAGGAAAACGACGGCTGGTTTTCTCCATCTTGATTTTATCGTCGGTGTGGCCAGGTAAGCCTGGTACTTCGCTTCAATATTTTCTTTTCTTGTTATGTTCTGTTTTTCTTTTTCAGGGCTCTCTTTCAGTTTATTCGCTGACATCATATTTCCCGGGGTGAATTCAAATTCCCCTTGTCTCACTTTCACCAGGGTGCCGATGCCGTCAAAAGAAAATGGTTTGTTGATGTTAAGAAACTGTTGGATCATTTGCAGATGAGACTCAAGATCCGATTCAGCCAAAACTCTCATTTTACCGGATTTTGCTGAAATGTAATCAACCAGTTCCGGAACATTTCGAATGGAAGGATTACATACGAAGCTAATACCTTCAGGCAAGGCCGATCGATGCTTGTGATTTTCATTTTCAATTATAACAGAAGGATCTAATATGAATGACCCTATTCCGGGCAGATCAAGCCGTTTGTTGGTGTAGAGGTATTGGGCAAGCAGGTTGGCAAGTTTCAAGGTATTGGAATTAGTAGCACAAGATATATAATTAGAACGGCTGATGCAATAGGGTGAACACTATGGTATATTTTTGCGGATCTTATGCTTACCGAAGAAGAAACAAGGTTTATTGAGTATTGGGAGGCCAACCGGCTTCGGCGTAAACGATTTTTCAAGCAATTGGCGATCGGGCTCCCGGCTGGCGCCTTTCTCGTGATAGCTATTTTCATCAGTTTTCTTTCCGGCTGGCACAGACAGGCGGACACGGAAATCCGTTCCCAATCGCAATCTCAGCCCAATTATTCATCAATAATCCTGGTATTGGTGGCTGCGGCGCTCATGATCGTGGCTTTTACGGCGGTCTTTTCCGCCCGGCATAAATGGGACATGAATGAGCAGCGATACAGGGAATTATTAGCCAAAAGGGAATAGCCACAATTTTTTTGTAACCTTGCAGCGCTAAGGCGTCATAGGTTGTCATCTTACCGTCGTTATTGTCTAATCAAAAGGAATTCTGTGAATAAATTTGTTTTGCCCTTTTCCCTCTTGTTTTTAGTGTTTTCAGGTCTGAGCTGCTTAAAGGACGGTACCGCCGCCTGTACGCCTAAAACACCGGCAAGTGAGGCGGCGCAGATGGAGGCATATTGCGCAGGAAATGGAATTACCCGCACGATTCATCCTACCGGGTTGTTCTACCAGATCATGAATCCCGGTAGCGGACCTACAGCATCTGCTAATTCAACAATACAGATAACTTATGTAGGCAAGCTCATCGATGGAACTGTCTTCGATCAACAAAGCAATGCTTCACTCACAGGGTGGCCATTGAATCAATTGATTGAAGGCTGGAGAGTGGGTATACCCTTAATCCAGAAAGGAGGTCAGATCAAATTAGTTGTTCCTTCGTCTATGGCGTACGGCTGCTCCGGGTATGGCACCATACCGGGGAACGCAATACTATTTTTTGATATCACACTTGTAAACGTTCAATAAAATAGCCCAATACTACCTGCCATGCCCCGGGTCTTCAAACACCCGGGGCTTTTTTAATTGTATTTTTACCCATTAAACAATCGTCCTTGATCTACGAACCCATTTCTGTTTTCGATATATTCAAGATCGGTATCGGGCCATCCAGTTCACATACGTTAGGACCGTGGAGAGCAGCTCAACGGTTTACTGAATCATTGAAGAGAAAAAACATTTTATATGATGTCCGGGATGTGAAAGTGCTTCTTTATGGCTCATTAGCAAAAACCGGGGTGGGGCACGGCACTGATATGGCGGTACAACTTGGCTTAAGCGGTAGTGATCCCGTCACTTTTGAAGTGAATCATATCCAGGCCAGGCTGAAAGACATTGCCAACATGAAAAAATTATTGTTGGCAGGTGTACATGAAGCAGATTTTGATCCGAGGGAAGATATCGAGTTCTTATTTGGAGAAACTCTGACTTATCACCCAAACGCGTTGACGTTCCTGGTTAATCTGAGAAATGGTGATTCGGTGGCAGAAACCTATTATTCTGTGGGAGGTGGATTTGTGGTAAACGAAAATGAAGAGGTCAGCCTGTCAAAAGCCCCCCAATTTCCTTTCCCAATCAATACGGCGGACGATTTATTGCATTGGTGTATCAAGACCGGTCTCGCCATTCACGAAGTAGTCATCGAAAACGAAAATGCATGGCGACCCGAGCAGGAAACAAAAGAACATTTAATAAAGATATGGACGGTGATGAAGGAATGTATTTATCATGGTTGTAAAGCAGATGGCATTTTGCCGGGAGGATTAAATGTCAGGAGGCGTGCTGCGGGGCTCAATAAAAAATTATTGAAGAATAATTCTTATCCAGATTTCGATTCATGGATCGCCGCTATTGAAAAAGGCGGTCATGATTTTAAATACATTCTTGACTGGGTAAGTTGTTTTGCCCTGGCAGTTAATGAGGAGAATGCTTCCTTTGGAAGAGTGGTTACTGCACCCACGAATGGCGCCGCAGGGGTGATCCCGGCAGTATTAATGTATTACCTCATTTTCAACACAGGTCCCGGCGGCTATCGGGATGCAGAAGACAAGATCATTCGTTTTCTTTTAACGGCGTCGGAGATTGGAAGTATTTTCAAAAAAGGGGCGACTATATCTGCTGCGATGGGTGGTTGCCAGGCTGAGATCGGGGTATCATCGTCTATGGCTGCTGCGGCATTAACAGAAGCAATGGGCGGGACACAGCGACAAGCCCTGATGGCTGCGGAGATTGCCATGGAACATCACCTCGGCATGACCTGCGATCCGATTGGAGGTTTAGTGCAGGTACCCTGCATTGAACGAAATACAATGGGAGCCATTAAAGCGATCACAGCCTCTCAGCTGGCGCTGCAAAGTATGCCCGATTATGCAAAAGTTTCATTGGATGGTGTCATAAAAACCATGTGGGATACCGCGATGGACATGCACAGCAAGTATAAAGAAACATCAGATGGGGGATTAGCGGTGAATGTGCCACTGAGTTTGCCGGAATGTTGATAGGTATCTTAATTTAGCTGTAATATTCTCGATTTGATCAGTTTTATAGAATAAGGAATTCGAAATAAATCCGAAATCCCAAGCTTGAAATCCGAAAAAGTCTTACATCGGGATCGATTATTTCGAATTTCCCTGCCTGTTCGGCAGACAGGGGATTTCTTTTTTCGAATTTATGTTGAAGCTTTTTTCTTGTAGTCGGGTCGAATCTTATCTGACGTTCTCTGTAAGCTGAAGTGTTGACTAATTCAATTCAGCAACGGGTTCATCTCAATCTCCTTCACATCAATATCGCTATAATCCCTGATCACATTATATAATGTTCCTCTTTCGACCGGTTTTCTTTTTGCCTGCTTAATAAGAGTGACCAGTTGCGCAGTGGTCATCGAAGGATTTTGTTCTTCCGCACCGGCCATTGAATAGATCCGGGTTGTATCGTCAATTGTTCCATCTATATCATTTACTCCGAATGATAAACTAAGTTGTGCACTTTGCCTTCCAAGCATCGGCCAGTAGGCTTTTATATGAGGAAAATTATCAAGATAAATTCTTGCCACAGCATACATCTTCATGTCTTCTGTGATCGTTGATTCAGCAACATGGCTCATGTCATTATCCTTGTTGCGGAATTTTAACGGTATGAAAGTATTAAAGCCTCCTGAACCATTCGGGGATGTTATATCCTGCAGATCCCTGAGTCTGCGCATATGGTCAATGCGGTGAGTGTATTTTTCGATATGACCATATAACATCGTTGCATTGCTGTACATGCCAAGACGATGAGCCGTCTGGTGTATAAGCAGCCACCCGTCAGCGTCTACTTTATCCGCGCAGATCTGTTCACGAATCTCCGGGTGAAATATTTCAGCGCCGCCACCCGGTAAAGAGTCCAGCCCTGCTTCATGCAAATATTTCATTCCTTCTTCAATGGTCTTACCCGCTTTTCGAATCATATAATCCAATTCGACCGCAGTAAAGCCTTTGATGTGCAACTCAGGTCTGTGCGCTTTGATCTTTCGCATCAGCTCGGCAAAAAATTCCAAATTCATCTTTGGGTGTACACCACCTACAATATGAACTTCTGTAACCGCTTTTCCATCATATTTCTTTACCATGTCAAGCATTTGCTCCATGGTGAGTTCCCATCCCTCATCCCGATGAGCATACAGGCGGCTGTAGGAACAGAAATTACAGCTGAAGACACAGACATTCGTTGGTTCAATATGAAAGTTACGGTTGAAGTAAGTCGTATCTCCATGCAAACGCTCTCTGACCATGTTTGCAAGACTACCTGCAAAGGCCAGGCTTCCTTTTTCAAATAATAACAAAGCATCCTCATCAGAGATCCGGTTACCTTCCATTACCTTTTCCGCGACAAGTTTAAGATCACCCGTTAACCCTTCAAGATTTATCATGACAATAGTTCAGAAAGCAAATTTACAACGAAAAAAATCCGTCCCGGCTGTTGCCGGGACGGATCATTAAGCTTTCAACTCATTGGGCTCTTATTCGTTAAATTTCAGGATCCTTATCTGCTTATCCTTGCTCTTGTCAGAGTAGCCCAAATGAAGAATATAAGTACCGGCGGCTTTTCCTTTTAAGTCAACCGGGATCACGTTTGTAGTACTTCCGCTTCCAAATTCCTTCTTCCACATCAACTGACCCGCAGAATTAAACACATTAATGTACCTGAGATCGGTTGGAGTCTGGACGAACCAGAGGCTAAATTGATCAGCGAATGGATTAGGCATTACAATTACACCGTCTGCTTTCAATCTTGGCGGCAATGTAACCGTCCTGAAGTTTACATTATCGATGTAGATATTGTTCTGGTTGTTGGTAGTGTTTCTGAAAATTACCTGTAACGGGCCGTTACCACCTAGAGAGGTCAGATCAATTCTTTCCGTTCTCCACAAATAGGCACCATTGGGTACATACTCAACCGTCTGCGGATAGTTTACATCATTGATGGTTTGTAATTGATCGCCCCATTTTTTATAGACTGAAGTAAACGTATTGCCGCAATCCTTGGTTACGAATACTTCCAGCGTATCCAGGCCGGAAATTGCCGCAGAAGCAAGCTCCCTGGTTGTAGCTGAGAGATCAAATGAAAGCTTTACAGAATCTGCTCCCGTAAAGTTGAGCACCGGACTATATAAAGCGTCTCTTTCGCCATTACTATAGTAGACGAAATTGCGAATGTATGCCGAACCCAGGCTGTTCTTTCCAACAGTTGCTTTTTGCCATGTCAATCCGTTATCAGGGTTAGACAATCCCCATCCTGGTGGCGGGAAAGCACCTTCGAACGCTTCAACGACATTGTTAGGTGCCTGAACTGACGTTGCAACAGAAGCCGTTCTGGTCAGCGTGTCATTTAACAAATACTGATCACCGGTTCCACTTACCGATGTTGGGACAGAAGAGTAGATCTTAATATTATTCAAACCGGCCGCCAATGTACCGGGTGTAAGGGTAACAGTGGTTGAGGCACCCGGGGCCAGGTTAACCCCTGTTACGTTGGTGGTGACGGCTGCTCCCGTGCCAATCGTATAAGACACATTGAATGCAGTAATAGCTTCAGTTCCCCTGTTACGCACAATAGCAACCGGAGCGTACGCGGGCGAACAAACCACGAATGGCGAAACCGCTACTATTTCCAGGTCTCTCTTGAATACAGGGACGATATTGATATTATCAATGAAGATATTATTACCAAAATCATTTCTGTTTTCAAATTGAATAATCAAATTTCCGCCGGTAAACGTTGCACCTAATTTCACCGTATCTCTTCTCCAATCTGAACGGATGGGATCAGTGTAATCATCAGCAGTTCCGCCGGCTGTTGCGAGAGTTGGACCGGATTTGCTGTAAACACTCGTAAAGGATACTCCGCAATTTGTTGAAGCCAGTACCCTCAAACGATCAAAGGCAACAAAACTTCCGTCATCATAATTCTTGTGTGCTATGTCAAACGTGACGATGACTGAATCTGCCCCAATGGTATTTATAGGAGGAGCCTGCATGATGTCGAGCTGACCCACCAGATCATTATTATAATTATCTATAAATGCTGAGAATCCGCTAAACCTGCCCGGTGCCCTCCGTATCCAGGTTGCATTGTTGTTTGGATTAAGCAGTTGCCAGTTTGCAGGAACAAACGTCGTTCCTTCAAAGCCCTCAATTACGCCAGGCAATGTTGGAGGTACTGAGAATGTACGCGTAAGAGTGTCATTGGCTATTGTAAAGTCAGGACCCGGAGAAACTGAAATAGGATCGAAAACAAACAGTTTGATTGTATTGTTTCCCGAAGGCGGAACAATACCGGGGAATGTCACCGTGGTTGTTGCACCCGGAGCAAGCGTAACATTGGAGACCTGGACGACGGGAGCTCCGCCATTCAATATATAACCCGCCTTAAATCCTGTAACCTGAACCTCTCCATTATTTCTAACCGTAATTGATGGTGTAAATGGAGGAGTACACTCTGTCGTATTTGGTCTAACAATAGCCTGAGTCTGTAAATCCACTCTCGGTTTCCTTACTACATTAATGTTATCGAGCCAGATAAAATTGCCAAATACGTTAACATTCCTGAACGCAACTAAAAGTGGACC
>JANWHX010000320.1 GCA_025450235.1 Chitinophagaceae bacterium
CTTTGAGTGATTAAGCTGGTGTGAGCATTTTTTGCGGGGTATAGTAAACTGGCCGGTTTTCAGACAGTCTTCTCCTGATATCCTTCCGTTTTCTTCTTGAAATACTTATTTCTTCTTCATTCTGCAGGGTAATTTTCTTCTGGAATAAATTGTATCTACTGATGCAGGCGGCATTTACCAAATGCGAACGATGGATCCTTTCAAAACCTTTGCCGGCCAGCAGAGCTTCCATTCGCTTTAGTACTTTACTTACCAACACTATTTTGCCGTTTCTGAGGAATAGTCGGCTGTAATTGTTTACCGCTTCAATTCTTACAATCGAATTAATGTCAATTACGGAAACACCTTTTGAATCAGCGATCATGATTGTATTGTTGTCTGTGAGCATTTTATAGAATTGTTTAGTATGAGTATTGAATTAATAATATGGTTTGATCCTTAAATATTGAAGTTTCATCACTTTATCTATTGACCATCCTGTGTTTGTGTCAATGAACGTTGAGCGGTTGGTTTCATACGATGGCGTTGATTGTTTCAGCTTATGGATTCTTTTTAGAGAACCTGTAGATCGCAGTATAATTCACATCCACAGTTTCGGTGGCGCTGGTTGGTAATGTAGCCGGTGCTTTTCCACCCTTCGTGTCTATGCGCTGGATATAAATTACATCCGCAAACCGGCCAGTGGGAGCCTTTTTGAGCATCAGGTTTAACCAATCGATACTATTTGCATAAGGGCTTGGGCTTACCCTGGCAGGACTGTATTGTTGTGCATAAAGAGAATCTGCAGTTCCAATCAATTGCCATGTTGGTCCGGCAGTATGCGTTCCCACTTTTTTATTAGTTGCGTCATAAAGATCTGCCTGGGGCGCCACAAATACCCATTCATATGTGACTGGGCTGCTGCCGGCCTTTGCCTGCGATTTATATTTCTGAACTCCTTCGGCATAAAAAGTCGCGACCCTGGAATTTCCATGAGGAGCATTAACCGGCAGATCGATTGCAGCCGGGATGGTCAGCTTTTCACTTTCAGCAATTTTAAAGGCGGGAGAAGAATTGCTATCATTTTCCTTTTCACAGGAAAACAATAACACCGCGGCAAGTGTTGCGGGTAAAATCATAGCAATAGATTGCCTGGCCAACTTAGATGTTGTGATTGTCATGGTTTAAGGTTTATGATTGAGAAATGGTTTTGAGAATGGTGAGAAATGAGTTTTTAATTTTGTTTACTATTGATTTTTCAATTTGAACCGACTACCTCCGGCGTATGTGGTTCCATTTTTTTATCAGCTCTTCAATTTTTGTTGTTCTCTCCCGCTTTCACATCCTGTTCGTCTAAAAACAAATCGTTTCTGATCACGGAGCAAAATAAAAACAGGATCCTGTTCCGGAGTTTGTGCTTTTTCGATCGGCTGCTTTTTTTTTCCTACCGGAAAACAGCTAAAAAAAATATTTGGCTACGAGCTTTTGCTATCTGCCCGGCAGGCTGTATGAAAGGGGGGGCTGGCTTTCCCAACGGCGATGGGCCGCGCAAGCGGGGGGTTGACCCGGGAATTTTGTTACACAAGTAAGTACCTTTAATAAAGAAAGGCAACCACCGATGATTAGGCAAAGATTAGTCATTCTTATTTTGTTATTGTCGCCCTGGAATTTGGTGACCAGCCAGGGTTTCCATGAATCTGATTTTGTACGGTATACTACAAGCGAAGGACTTTCCAGCAACGGCATTACGGGAATTGTCCAGGATTCTATAGGTTATGTATGGACCGCTACCTCTGCAGGCCTTAACCGGTATGATGGCAATCGCTTTACACAATTTCACAGCAGCAGCGACAGCTCTTCTCTTATAGCCGAAGAACTGGCCGGAATGACATGGCTCGATAAGTGGCGGTTCGCCGTTTATTCCAGCGGTGTACATATTGTAGATACACGAACAGGCAAGACACACAATCTTTACATTCCATATCATAATAAACAATACCAGTATAAGTTCAATACTATAGCTGCAGTGATGGGAGATGAAAATGGCAATGTTTATATTCTTTCCCGGTCAGGCTTTTATCATTTTGATAAGAATAATATACTCGTATCACGATTTGATTATTACTCCGACAAACAAGTACCGGTGGAGCATTTCTTTTTCGGCCGCTACCTGCACGAGTTAGATAATAACCGCCTGCTCGTTATTACAATAGCCGGCCTTTATGTTTATGACAAGACAAGGAAGGCAATTAAAAAAATGGAGCCTGCTGATTGCCCGCCATTGGCACAATACCTTAGCTATCCCGGGACCAACTATACACCTCATCATTTTTTTCAGGTAAAGCCGGGAGTGTTTTTCATCCTGAACCTGTTAAGTGATAGTCTTACGTATGTGAATGTACCTGAGAACAAAAAACGGGTTACCATTCTTCCGATCAAATGGCTGCGAAGCGAATTTCATTATCGTTCAAAAATGATCGCCGACAGCGATACGCTTTTTTATTTAACGAGTCATGCATCTGGTTTTTATAAAATGAGATTATATCCCGAAACAGGCGCTGTAAAATTCTATCCCGAAAAATATCTCCAGTCGTACTTATGTTACGGATTGATGAAAGATAAAGACAATAATTTATGGGTAGCATCCAACAGGGGTTTGTTGCGGCAGGATCGTGGAAGAGCACAGGTGCAGCTGGCGGGTTTACCAACAAGCATAACAGATACGCTTCCCCTTCTTCGTTTTTCTGCGATCTATGCAGACAGGGATAAAATATATGCAGGAACAAAAGACAATGCCGGTCTTTTGCTGTATGACAAAAAAACAATGAAGTTTACCGACCAAATACGTGATCCCAATTATTTCAATGGGAACTTCATCACCTCTATCATGCCGGTTGCCCCTTCAACTCTACTATTAAGCACCGGTAACCCGCTTTTCCTTTATGACATTGCGGGGAAAAAAGAAAAGATTTTTCTGCCAACAAAATGGGACAAGAATGATTGGGCGGCCGATCTTTTTAAGGATAGTAAAGGGAAGGTATGGATAAGCAGTAGTCAGATTTACCGGTATGATCCGGTCACCGGCAATTTTGATCTTATACCATCGTATGACCGCTTGCTTAGTCAGCCAACTTGTATTCGCGAGGACCAGGATGGTAATATGTGGATGGCTGGTCATGGCCTTGCACGCTACAATACAAAATTGAATGCATATGACATGACGCTGGATTCGTTTCCTTTTATCAAGATGCATGATAAATCAGTGAATTCAATGGCGATCGATAAGCAGAACACTGTCTGGTTCAACAGTCATAATAATGGTCTTATTGCTTATTGTATTGATAAAAAAACGTTTCGTCATTTCACCCGGAGCAACGGTTTGCCTGATGATAATATTGCAGCGATGATGGTGATCGGTCAAAAACTATGGATCGCTACTTTTTCCGGTCTTGCATGCATGGACCTTCAAACTACAGAGATCATCCGTTTTGGAAAAGAAGATGGTTTTCCGCAGATGCCGGTGAACAAGGGCGCCAATTTCTTTTATGACAGCGCTGCCCAACAGTTGTACCTGGGATTTACCACGGCACTCGTCCGGTTTAATCCCAATGATATTCTCCGGAAAAAATTGCCCCCGCGCGTTTTCATCGAAAGTCTGTCGGTAGGCAACAAGGAAAATGATTTCCTTCCCGGCCAGAATATTAAGAGGTCATGGAATGATAATGAAATAATGGTAACGATCGGCAGTATCAATTTTTCCGATAGTTATGGGCAACGGTTTGCCTACCGGATCGTAAAAGACAATAATACGCCCTGGCAACAACTGGGAACTGAATCTTCTTTCAGCATTTCCAGTCTTTCGCCCGGTAAACACCGGATCCAGGTAAAAGCTTTTTCACTGAATAACCGCTGGCCCGAACAAATAAAAGAGATGAACATTGTAGTGTCGCCTCCTTTCTGGCAGAAGGCCTGGTTCATCGCACTCATGTTCGTTGCCACCATGATGACCCTTTATTTATTCGTTCATTGGAGAATAAGTATTGCCACGAAAACAGAGATGGAGAAAACACATATTCAAAAATTGAAGGCCGAGGATTATAAGAACCAGTTTGAACTCGAGCATATCAGCAACTATTTTTCTTCTTCGCTGGCTGACAAGAAAACAGAAGAAGAAGTGCTCTGGGATGTAGCCAGCAACCTGATTGGCAAAATGAACTATGTGGATTGCATGATTTATTTGTGGAATGAAGACCGAACAAAGATGGTTCAGAAAGCTGCCTTTGGACCAAAAGGGAAACCTGAATACATTTCGACGCAGGTCTTTGATGTATTGCCGGGCCAAGGCGTCGTAGGACATGTAATCGAATCCCGTCAACCGGTCTTAATAAGAGATACGAGAGCAGACAGCCGTTACCGCGTCGATGAGGCATTTCGATTGAGTGAAATCTGCGTGCCGATAGTTCATAATGACGAATTATTGGGCATCATTGATTCAGAACATCACCTCGCCGATTATTTTACCGAAAGGGATATAAAGATCCTGACCACCATCGCTACTCTTATAGCCAATAAGCTTAAACAGATTGAATCCGAAAAATCGCTGGAGGTAAAGGAAAAAGAGCTCACAAGTATAAACGAACAACTGGCCGAAGCAAGATTGTCGGCGTTGCAGGCACAGATGAACCCGCATTTTGTATTCAATGCGTTGAACAGTATCAAGCGAATGATACTGGAAGGCGAAAATGAAAAGGCGTCGAGATACCTGAGCAAATTTGCGCTGATGATCCGTATGACGCTGAATCATTCAAAAGAAATATTTGTCACACTCGATGAAAACATAGAATACCTGAAGGCTTACCTGGAAATGGAACAATTGCGGTTTGATGATTCTTTTACCTATCGTATTGACACCAGTGACAACATAGATGTGACGGAAACGACGATCCCATCCATGATGATACAACCCCTGGTAGAAAACGCCATCTGGCATGGACTCTTGCCGGGGAAGGGTGAGAAAAAAATCGGGATCCGGTTCGCTGAATGTGAAAACAGGCTCACCTGCATCATTGAAGATAATGGAATCGGTATCCGCCAGTCGGAAAGACTAAAAGAAAAAAATAATAATAACACAAGGCATCATTCGGTGGGACTGGAAAACTTACAGAAGCGGATAAAGATCATGAATGAAAAGTACAACATGGGTTTCAGCCTTAGAATAACTGATTTGAGGGAAATGGGAATAAACGGAAGCGGAACAAGAGTAGTGCTGCAGTTTAATTTAATAAACACCTAAATATTTTTTATGCAAGCGATCCTAGTAGATGATGAACCAGATGGTATCCGTACTTTACAAAGAATGCTGGAACTGCATTGCCCGCACATAGACATAGTTGCTACCTGCAACAGTGCGTCTCTCGCACAACAAAGAATTATACAGTTTAGTCCCGATGTTGTTTTCCTGGATATACAGATGCCAGGTAAAAGCGGGTTAGATCTCCTCACGGAATTACAGGAAAAACATTTTGAAGTAATATTTGTCACAGCCCACAATGAATATATGCTGCAGGCTCTCCAATACAGTGCTGCCGACTATTTATTGAAACCAGTGGACGAAGACAGGTTGATTGAAGCCGTGCAAAGAGTGGAAAAAAGATTGGAATCGGGAAAAAAAGAAGAGCATACAAAAGCATTGCTGCATAACCTGAGCAAAGCGGGAAGCCC
>JANWHX010000321.1 GCA_025450235.1 Chitinophagaceae bacterium
CCCACCCAGTTAACCGGCCGTTGTCCTTTTTTATTCACCCCCTATTTTCCGGTTTTTTTTTTTCTCATTGGTAAGTTGTTTAGGCTTATTTGCGCTGCTGTCTGCCCTAATGGTGTACCAGTTGGCATAACCGTCCAATGTCTGGTTAAACAAAATGGTTTTGTTATCGGCCAGCCATTTCACCTCCCTGGCTCTTTCAGTAGAACCCCGGTTGATTAGCTGAATGAATTTTCCATCGACATCGCTTACAAACAATTCTCCGCGGGAAGAAAGCACCAGTTTCTTTCCATCAGGTGATACATCGTAGGCCACAATATTTCCTGGTCGTACATCAAAATCCTTTTCCTTCGGCAATACATTATTGCGGATGATCGAAACTTCCAGCTTGTTTTCCTTATTTGTTTTCACATCATAGATCCACAACTGGTAGTCTTTTTCAAACACGACCCTGCCGCCCTCTGCGTTTACGGAAGGTGTTTTAATGGATGAGGAAAATTTTGTCAATGCTTTTTTCCTGCCATTATCAAGTGTATAAAGATTATACTCGCCATTGGCCTCATCGGAGATAAAATAGATGTTGCCACTCCTGTCAAGGGTTGCAGCAAAATCCTTTCCTTCCCAATCCGTATATTTTTTGTATTGTTTTGTTTTTGGGTTGTAAGATTGTATATCGGGGTTAAATGGTCCTTTATATCGTTTGCGTTGCACCTGGTTGCTGCTTTCCCAGGTATCATTAAAAAATATTTCACCGCTTGAAGGATGTTCACACAAATTGTGATCATATTGAAAAAAATAATTGCTGAAAACTCTTACCGGCGTGCCCCCATCAGAGGAGACTTTGAATCCGGACAGCTGTCCCATGCGGTTGCTATTGAAATAAATATATTTTGAATCCCAGCTCCAGCTTGTTACATCGTCGGTGCCACTATGATGCGTTATTTGTTTTACTTCTCCCCCATTAACAGGAATGATAAATACATCGGGGTTGCCATATTGCCTTCCCGTAAATGCGATCCATTTTCCATCGGGGGAAACTTTTGCGCTGGTCTCATAACCCTGCATGGCTGTAAGTCTGGAAGCCTGACCGTCTCTACTGTTTGCCTTCCAGAGATCTCCCTCAAAACTAAAGATGACCGTTTGGCCATCAGGCGTGAGACAGGGATTAGATAAGAAATAGGCAGAAGAATTTTGTGCAATGGATTGGATAGAAAAAATTAAGGTGGCAATGGTGACAAGTTTTTTCATGCAAACAGTTTTTGGGCGTTCAAATTACGGACTAAACGTCATTGTGCATCACCACTGGTAATAATTTTCTTTCCCTACAAACGTATTCTTGCCATAACAGAGAAATGATCGGAAGCATATCGGCCGCCCCATGCTTCAGATATTGTCGCATGGGTTAATACTTTCCATTTCCCTTTGAGGAAAATATAATCAATCGGGTCGTTATGTATTTCTTTTGCCTGAAAGCCGTTGAACGTTCCTGTTGGTCCATAATGCAGCTTATTAGACACATCTTTGGAATCGGTTAAATGAAGCGGATCATTTTTATCCATAATGATCATCACGGGCTCGTCCGATGGTCTTGCATTAAAATCACCGGTAAATACGACCGGCGTATCACCTGCAATATCCTTTACACTCTTCAATATTATCTTCGCACTTTCCCTTCTTGCCACCTGGCCAATATGGTCAAAATGCGTATTGAATGCAAAGAATATTCTCTTTGTTTTTCTGTCCTTGAATTTTGCCCAGGTAACTATTCTCGTAATGGCTGCATCCCAGCTTTTGCTGCCTGGCACTTCTGGTGTTTCCGAAAGCCAGAAGGTTTTTGTTTGTAACAACTGCAATCTTGCCGTATCATAGAATATTGCCGAATATTCACCTTTCTCTTTTCCGTCGTCCCGGCCGACACCCACATATTTAAACTGTGTTAACCGTTGCTTCAGATCCGTTATCTGGTTATGTAACGCTTCCTGCACGCCGAGTAAATGTATTTCATGAAAGAGGATTTGCGACGCCACCTTATCTTTTCTGTATGGCCATGCATTCAGGCTGTCAGATGCGATATTCAACCTGATATTAAATGTCATCACGTTCAATCCCTGTGCTGCTAGTGAGATGGAATAAGCAAACAGGAACGATAATAAGGCAGTTTTTTTCATAAAAAGATTATTGACAAAAGGTTCTTTTATCCAGTCTACTTTTTGTCTGCATTATAAAAATCCGTCGCTCGTTTAATGATCAACTCCTCGTTGGATTTGCTATAATTGAGGTAGTTCTGGTAGCTCGTATTTTCGGCATACAGTTTTTTGTAAGACCCCGAAAGAAGGAAAGGTTCATATTCATTCTCTTTCATCAGCAACATCAACAAGCTTAAAAGATCAAGATCTTTTACAGCGGCATTTGATTTGTACGCAGTAATGATGCCCGGTATCATTTCCTTTGCATTCACCTCCAGTATTGCCTGCTTGAAATTTATCCCTGCCTTCTTTGTTCTGGCCATGCTCTCCAGCATTAGAGTAACGACCGAATCACGGTTGCTGCTTAGGAATTTTGTTTGCCGTTCGCTCCATGCAAATTCGCCAAATGCGTCAGGTATATAGGCAAAGATCTTCAAATGCTCATTTTTTGGTTTCGGGATATTGCCGGAATTTCGACGGTACGATTCAGCGTGAATCATATGATAGGTAAATTTTTCGCGAAGCGAAAGCGATTCATAGTCTTTTATACTAAGCGCTTCATTATCCTCTCCATCTGATTTTATAGTGGGTATTAACTCTTTTACTTTAACCAGGCCATACGGCGGGACCGTCAACCTGCGTCGATAATCATGATAGGACTGATTTTGTTTATTACCCTCTCTTTTGCCGGGTCGTTGTGAAAAGGCAGTTATGGATATTATAATAAAAAATAAGGAGAGAACAATCTTCACGATAGCTATTTGTTTTAAAGATATATCAAAAATAAATTTCCCACAAAGCCACAAAGCACACAGAGCTTTTATTCACTTTGTGAACTTAGAGTATTCCAAGACTCACAAACTGCCAAAAAAAAATACAGGAACACAAAGTTCACGAAGGGACACGAAGGAAACAACGTCGTGTTTTTGCAGGAAACACTTTACACCACCACATTCACCATCTTACCTTCCTTATAAATGATTTTCTTTGGAGGTTTTCCTTCCAGCCATTTTTGAATCACTTCATTGGCCAATACGATTTGTTCAACCTCAGACTCAGGAGCACCCAATGGGATAGTAATGGTAGTTCGCAGCTTCCCATTTATCGAAATCGGGTATTCTTTGCTGCTTTCGATTAAGTATTTTGCTTCAAGCGTTGGATATTCCGCATTTAAAATACTGTCCGAGTTGCCCAGCTGGTGCCACAACTCTTCTGAAATATGCGGTGCATAAGGCGCCAACAGTATAAGCAGTTTTTCCAGCACCTCTTTTTTGTGGGTTTTCAGATCGGTAAGATCGTTCACGGCTATCATGAATGCACTGACACCGGTATTAAAACTGAATCGTTCTGTATCTTCTTCTATTTTCCTTATTGCTTTATGTAAGACCTTCAGTTCTGCTTCATTGGCTTTTTCATCGGTCCATAGTTTGGTCCCCGGGCCTTTTTTGTCGGAAAGAGGTGAATCATCGTAAAACAACCTCCATAGTTTTTTCAGAAACCGGTGTACTCCTTCAATGCCCTTTGTATCCCAGGGCTTGCTCATTTCCACCGGGCCAAGAAACATTTCATACATACGGAAAGTATCGGCACCATATTTAATACACAGATCATCGGGGTTAACTGTATTGAAATAGCGCTTGCTCATTTTTTCAACTTCTGTTCCACAGATATATTTACCATTTTCCAGGATAAACTCTGCATCCATGTAGTCTCCGTTGCGCCATTGCTTAAATAATTCTGTATCCAATTCAACACCATCCACAATGTTTACATCAACATGTATCCGATCTGTCTGGTAATTGTCCTTCAAACCGAATGAAACAAATTTGTTCGTCCCACGCACGCGGTAGACGAATCTTGAAGAGCCTTGTATCATCCCCTGGTTCACCAATCGCTTATAAGGTTCATCATGACCGATATAACCAAGATCATGCAAAACTTTTGTCCACATGCGGCTGTATAATAAATGTCCAACGGCGTGTTCTGTTCCTCCGATATATAGATCGACCTGTCCCCAATAATCACTTGCTTTACGATTACAAAACTCTTTATCATTGTGCGGGTCCATATAACGAAGAAAATACCAGCTGCTGCCTGCATATCCGGGCATTGTATTTGTCTCCAGATGCCTTGAGGTCCATTCAGGAATATTCGCTAATGGTCCTTCCCCTTCGGGTCCGGGTTTATAACTGTCAACATGTGGCAACTCCAATGGCAAATCTTTTTCATCTAACGGATAAGCAATGCCATTCTTCCAAACGATCGGAAAGGGCTCCCCCCAGTAGCGTTGCCGGCTGAAAGCCGCATCCCGCATTTTATAGTTCACTTTCCTGGCCCCCATGCCCATTTCTTCTATTCTTTTTATCACCACATCAATTGCATCTTTCATCACCATGCCGTTGATAAAGTCACTGTTTTGAAGTATTGCCTCTTTGGTAGGATTCGCTTCCTCGCCGCTAAAGTGTGACCCAATGATATTGGTGATTGGAATATTAAAATGCTTCGCAAATAAAAAATCCCGTTGGTCACCACAGGGCACAGCCATGATAGCACCAGTACCATAACCCGCCAATACATATTCGGATATCCAGATCGGTATCGCTCTTCCATTAAAAGGATTCAGCGCATAAGCACCCGTAAATACACCCGTGATCTTTTTCTCCGCCATTCGTTCTCTTTCGCTCCGGCTTTTTACATAGGTTATATATTCTTCAACTGATTTCTTATGTTGCGGATTGGTAATAACATCGATCAACTCATGCTCCGGTGCAATAACCATGAAGTCGACACCAAAAATAGTATCGGGACGTGTAGTATATACTCTTAGCGACTCATCTGCCTCCGTTTCTGTTATAGTAACGTGCACTACTTCGATTGATGGATCTGAAGAACTGGTTTCCTTGGTTTCTTTAACTGATTCATCTATTCTGACCCTGAAGTCAATCTCGGCGCCTGAAGACTTACCGATCCAGTTACCTTGCATTTCCTTCATTGAATCGCTGAAATCCACTTTTTGCAAGCCTTCAAGCAAACGGTCGGCATATTCGGTAATGCGCAAGTACCACTGCCGCAATTTCTTCTTTACAACAGGAAAACCACCCCGTTCACTAACGCCATTTATCACTTCATCATTCGCCAATACGGTGCCCAACGCTTCACACCAGTTTACTTCGCCAATACCACAATAGGCAAGACGGTATTCCATTAATATTTCTTGCCGCTTTTTTTTGTCGAACGATTTCCATCCGCTATTCGTAAAGCTGAATGCATAAGGCTTAACCCCGGGTACGTCGGAGCCATACTCTTCAAACAATTGTATCAGCTGTTTTATGCGCTCCGCTTTTTGCGTTTGTCGGTTATACCAGCTATCAAACAATTCTAAGAAGATCCATTGTGTCCATTTATAAAAATCCGGCTTTGATGTATTTACCTCCCTGTCCCAGTCGAAAGAAAAACCGATCTTATCCAGCTGGTTGCGGAAATTTTTAATATTCGCTTCAGTTGATATCGCCGGGTGAATGCCATGATCAATTGCATATTGTTCTGCAGGCAAACCAAAAGCATCATACCCCATTGGGTGCAAAACATTATACCCTTTCAATCTTTTATACCGGCTGAATATATCCGATGCGATATAACCTAAGGGATGACCCACGTGCAACCCTACCCCACTGGGATAGGGAAACATATCCAATGCATAATACTTTGGTTTGGAAGAATCTTTTGAGACCTTATAGATCTTATTTTCCTTCCACCAATCCTGCCATTTCTTTTCTATATCCCGGAAATTATACTCCATTCCTGTCTCTGTTGATTTTTATTATTATGTTACCGGCTGAAGTGTTACTATGATCGCCTGTTGCGTCGCACTCTTCATCGTTCTGTTCGCTACTCAGCTTTTTTCTTGAGACGTGAGACCTCAGACGTGAGAACAGCTCTTCAAGTATCGTGAACCCACTCACGATTCACGACTCACCACTCACGTCATGCTGAGTAGAATTACTGCAGTTGATCCGCCGCGGCGGACGCAACGAACGACGATGGTTGTAATGAAGCTGGCTCAAAATATCTTTAACAAATATCTTACATATGGCGGCAATATCACCCCGGAGCAACCGTTTAATTGAGCGGCAAAAATACTGATTGTAGAGCTGAATTGGCTATTTTTGCGCGTCCTGATACCACGTTGGACCCTATTAAATTCTAAATCCATTACTATGGCAAAAATTGCCTCCATTAAACGCGGCAAACCATCTTACTTCATGTCTATCCTCGGCGTTACGCTGGTTCTGTTCCTTCTCGGTATCATTGGCTGGCTCATCATTAATGCCAATAAACTTGGCCAGCATTTCAGGGAAAACGTGGAAGTGAATGTGTATATAAGGGAGAATCTTAATCCGAAAGACAGCCTCGATCTTGTCAACTATATAGCTTCCAAACCTTATGTGAGGGAGTATATCTATACCACTAAGGAAATGGCCAAGCAGAAGTTCCTGGAAGATAATCCAGGCGAAGACTGGCAAAAGGTATTGACCGAAAATCCTTTTCCCCAAAGCATCGACTTCAAGCTTAAGAAAGAGTTTGTTGATCCCGATACGCTTGCAAATATTAAGGCTGATATTGAAAAGCAGACCTATGTTTCCGAAGTAAGATACCAACAGGCGCTTGTAGATAAGCTTGTGAAAAATCTTCGCCGCGCCAGTATCATTTTTTTGGTGGGGGCCATCTTAATCTCGCTGGTCGTGATCATACTTATTGACAATACCATACGCCTGGCGATGTTCAGCAACCGGTTCCTGATAAAGACGATGCAAATGGTGGGGGCAACACGCTGGTTTATTGCCAAACCCATGAATATCCGGGCGATTATCAACGGTACAATCAGTGGTATGATCGCAATCGTGGCAGTGTACCTGCTCATCATGGTGCTGGAAAAATATATCCCTGAGATCAGGGTGTTGCATGATAATGCGACGTTGACCTTACTGTTTGTGGTTTTGATAATCCTGGGTATCTGCATTACTCTTTTCAGCACCCACCGGAGCGTCATCAAGTATTTGAAGATGAAACTGGACGATCTCTATTGAGATAGTCCGGAAGTTGGCAAGACCGAAAGTCGGAAAGAACTTTCCTTCCTTTATCCGGACATTTTTGTAGGAGCTTGCTTTCGGACTTCCCGACTTCAGTCTTACGGACTTTTCCTTATCTTGCGCCTCCAAATACGATACCATGGCTGAAAATAATACCACATCTATCTTTTCAAAAGTTAATTATCTATGGATGCTCGCGGGCCTTATTGTAATAGCCATCGGCATGTTCCTTATGGCAGGTGGGGCGAGTAAGGATCCCAGTGTATTCCTGAAAGATGAAGTTTACAGCAAAACCCGCATCACTGTGGCACCTATCCTGATCATGGTTGGCCTGGTTATCGAGATCTATGCCATTTTCAGAAAACCGAAAGGATAAATTGTTTTTGAACAATAAAAAAATGGAGCGATGATTCTTTCATCGCTTTTTTATTTATTATGTTGCAGCAGTTTACAAGTCCGTTTTCCTAGGAAAAACCCAAAAATACATTATGGGAATAGTTGAAGCATTTATCATTGCAATAGTAGAAGGGTTGACCGAGTTCCTTCCTGTTTCTTCTACCGGCCACATGATAATCACCAGTTCCTTACTCGGCATTGAAAAAGATGAATTCACCAAATTGTTTGAAGTGTCAATACAGTTTGGAGCCATTCTCGCTGTTGTGCTCTTATACTGGCGTCAATTTGTGAATTTTGCCCGCTGGCAATTTTATGTAAAATTGATCGTCGGTGTGATCCCGGCCCTGGTTTTGGGTTACCTTTTTTCCGATACAATCGATAAGATGCTCGAAAGCCCGATGACCGTCGCTATCTCTATGCTTGTAGGTGGCATTATTCTCTTATTCGTCGATAAGTTTTTCAATAAACCAGTTATTCAATCTGAAGAAAAGATCAGCTATCTAAAAGCATTTATTGTCGGTTTGTGGCAAACAATTGCGATGATCCCGGGGGTAAGCCGGAGCGCTGCTTCCATCGTTGGCGGTATGTCACAAAAATTCAGCCGCAACCTGGCTGCGGAGTTTTCTTTCTTTCTGGCTGTACCTACTATGTTTGCCGCCACTGCTCATTCTTTGTTTTTAAAAAAATGGCAACACTTTGGAGAAGTGAAAAAGGGTTATGAGATCATCCTTGAAACCCGGGATAATACGATCGCCTTTATAATTGGTAATGTCATGGCCTTTATCGTAGCAATCATTGCGATCCGATTTTTCATCAATTACCTGAAAGTTTATGGATTCAAAATATTCGGCTGGTATCGCATAATCGCCGGAATCATCCTGCTGATCTTATTATTGACCGGCGTTATCCAGGGCGATAAAGCATTGTAAATTCAAATGATTATTTTTAGGAACTTGTTTTTCTTTAAATACAACATCACTATGAAAAGAATTACGCAGGTGCTTTTTTCCTCTTTATGCATTAACCATTGTGTATGCAAACAGCTTCCAAAAAAGTAATCAACGGCTGGGCGATGTATGACTGGGCCAACTCGGTCTATAACCTGGTGATCACTTCCACTATTTTTCCTGCCTACTATGAAGCCATTACCGGTGATGGCAATGACGCCACTTCGGCGGATAAGATTCATTTTCTCGGCAGGGATTTTGTAAACACGGCCCTGTATAACTATGCATTGGCAGTTGCCATGCTCATTGTGGCGGCCATCTCGCCTTTGCTTTCTTCTATTGCCGATTACCGGGGAAATAAGAAATCCTTCCTCAATTTCTTTCTGACTATTGGCAGCATTTCCTGTGCTTGTTTATTTTTCTTTACCAGTAGCTCCACCCTTTTCATTGGAATTGCCTGCATGATCATTGCCTGTGTAGGTTACTGGGGCAGCGTGGTATATTATAATTCTTACCTGCCTGAAATTGCTGCTCCCCAGGATCGTGACAGGGTAAGCGCCAAAGGTTTTACTTACGGTTATATAGGCAGTGTGATTTTACAACTTATCTGTTTTGTTTTAGTATTAAAACATGACATGTTTGGATTTACGGAAGGCAAGGGCTCGCAATATTCTTTCCTGCTTGTCGGAATTTGGTGGTGGGGTTTCGGACAATTTGCTTTAACCCGTCTTCCACGGTCTGTACCTGCGGGCACCGGTGATCTTCAACATCATATTCTTTCAAAAGGCTACCGTGAACTGCAAAAAGTATGGAACCAGTTAAAGGATCTTCGCCTGCTGAAAAGATTTTTGATCGCGTTCTTCTTTTATAATATGGGAGTACAAACCGTCATGCTAGCGGCAACACTGTATGGAAAAAGTGAATTGCAGATACCAACGCCCAAACTCATTATCGCCATATTGATCATTCAATTGATAGCTATTCCGGGTGCCTACCTTATTTCCGGGCTTTCAAAAAAGATTGGCAATATGAAGGCCCTGATGTGCTGCGTAGCCGTTTGGATTATTATCTGCATTGTCGGTTATCTTTTGCCAGTCAAAGGAGAATACGAATTCTTTGGGCTGGCAATCCTGGTCGGGTTTGTAATGGGAGGCGTTCAGTCATTAAGCAGATCCACCTACTCCAAACTGATGCCGGAAACAAAGGACACAGCTTCTTTCTTCAGCTTTTATGATGTAACGGAAAAAATATCCATCGTCATCGGTATGTTCAGCTTTGGACTAATCAATGAACTTACCGGTTCACAACGCTCGTCTGTACTTGCATTAATGATTTATTTTTTTATTGGATTGTTGTTACTACAGTACGCGAGAGCCGCAGAGAGGCCCCCTAAATCCTCCGCCGCGGCGGAGACTTTAACATAAACGTTGTACTGCTTTTTTTTAGGAACTTTGACATCCTCCGTAGTAAACTATCGATAATCCTTTGCA
>JANWHX010000322.1 GCA_025450235.1 Chitinophagaceae bacterium
CTTTGTGCTCCTTTCCCATCGTTCGTTAACCTGACTAATTTCCCATTTATTAACTTTATCGAATGCTCCGTCAAAAGGAAGTCAAATCAGTATTAAACAAACACAAAAAAAGAGACAGCTGGTTTCTGGATGACTATTCTGTGAATCCATATGAAGGATGCAGTTGCAATTGTCTTTACTGTTACATAAGAGGAAGTAAGTATGGAGAAAATATGGAAGATGGCCTTGCCCTTAAAGCAAATGCCCTTGAAGTATTGGAAAAACAATTGGCAGTAAAAGCTAAAAAAAATCAATATGGTTTTGTGGCAGTCGGATCAGGTACAGATGCCTATATTCATCACGAGGAAAAATACAGGTTGACCGAAGGAATGCTAACGTTGCTGTTGAAATACCGTTTCCCTGTATTCATCAGCACAAAACGCACATTGATAACCCGGGATATCGAGCTGCTGAAAAAAATCGATGAAGCAGCCATTCTTCCCGATGATCTGAAAGACAAATTAAAGAGAGGGTTGATACTTTCTGTTTCCGTTTCCACATTAGAGGAAAAGATCAGTAATATGCTTGAACCCGGGGCAGTTGCCCCTTTGAAAAGGTTAGAATTGGTCAAACAACTAAAACAAGAGGGATTTCTTACCGGTGTCAATGCCATTCCGGTCCTGCCCTTTATTTCTGATACCGAAGAAGAGCTGGAAAAAATTATTTTAGCGTCGAAAGAACATAATGCGGACTATATTTTAGTAGGCGGATTGACATTGTTTGGAAATGGACCGGCAGACAGCAAGACTTTGTTCTATAAATTCCTGGAAAGATATGATGCTTCACTTTTACCAAAATATCAGAAACTTTATGGCTCAAATTTTTACGTTCCATTTCCTTATCAAAATGAACTGAAAGAAAGAGCAAACAGGCTTTGTAAAAAAAATAATATCAGGAGTACAATTTTGGAATAAAGATGTCACAACAATTGAAGGAAATACAAAAGACATTATCGGCTAAAGCGGCTAAAACGAATGCTGAGTTCTTTCTCAAAATGGTGCCGGGCAAACAAAAGATTTATGGAGTAAAAACCCCTGAGCTTAATTTGCTGGCTCAGCAATACAAAGCTTTCTCATTTGATTTGGCCAAAGAGCTATGGACATCCGGTGCCCTGGAAGAAAAAGTAATCGCAATAAAGATCATGGAGAAGATGGGAAAGAAAGATCCACGAAAGTTACTTACCCTTTTCAAACAATGTTCGCGGCAGATTGATAACTGGGCAGTTTGCGACGGGCTTGGAATGCAATTCCTGAGGGGTATCGTGAAAACGCATGCGAAAGAGATTTTTGAGTTGGCAGGCCAGTTCAATCATTCGAAAGATCCCTGGCAAAGACGATTATCGCTGGTCATGGTCGAATGGTACACCCGGGTCGGCGATCACCGGGACGAAATTAAAAAGCTGGTGAAGAACCTGGAGAACGACGATGAGTATTATGTAAAGAAGGCTGTGGTATGGATCAATAAGAATTTTAAGAAAGGAAAATAGGCATTCACAAAAATAAAAAGCCTGCTGCAGAGCAACAGGCTTTAGGATTTTCGGGATACGGGTTGTCTATAGATTGTCTATGGTAGGGTAATCAATCGGTGATTGTTTCCATTATTCCAGGTAAGCAATGCCTTGTTATCACAGTCACCATTACTTGGTGCGCCATAATCGAGGAACAGCACCCTGTTATTGATCTTTATTTTCAGTGTACCATCGCTTATCCAACGGCAAGCCACTTTCTTGATCAATGGAGACTCTGTATCCAGGGTAATGGTCAGACCATTATTGAATTCAGTTTTTGATCTGCCTTCGATCTTATAAACATCATCAAGGTGATTGTTGGTAGTTGAACCGTCAACCTGGGCCACGTATTTTAATCCATTGTACTTGTAACCTCTTCCGCTCGGGAAGGTTACTTTGCCGCCTACAACCTGCACAGTGTATTTCAAAGCTCCATTGGTGCTAAGATTGCTAACGATTTTTGTGCCTTCGATATGAGCACGGTTCAGGTAGAAATTACGGAATGTGATTGTAAGTACAGAACCAGAACGGCGTATTGGGCCTGTAAAATGAAGGATAATAGCTCCTTTACGGTGTTTACCATCTGCACACCAGCAACCATCGCCAGGAAACTCAATGGTAACGGTTTTAGGATAAGTGCTGTCGTCAGGAGTAACTGTGATCACAGCACAGGGGCCGAGCCTTTCGCGAAGACGAGAGAACGGGAAGAGTCTTTGGAGCCGACCATCGGGGGCGCTCACCTGGCCCTCTTCTTCTGCGGCCTGCATGCTGATGTCTTCTACATCATCAAAACTGGCTTCTGCCTGGGCACTTTCGTCAGAATAAGTGACGGCTTGTTCTTCAGTGACATCGTTGGAATCGGACGAACTGCTTTCCTTCTGGCAGGAAAATAAAGCTGTTACAGCAAGGAAGAGAACTGTTATGGTTATCCGGTTAATTGACAAAAATTTCATGACTATACTTTTAGGGTTTATGGAAAATATTAACGCAACTTTGGAACTGAAAAGAGCAAGGAAGTTTAATGAGCCGGCAAAAAAATAATTTTTAGGGCGGATGAAGGCTATTATCGGGTACATAAAATGGTGGTTTTACGAGACGGACAAGCGGGTTTTAGCGACTGTATCCTTCCTCACCGGAATGCTGATCTGGCTTAACTATCAATTTGGCGCAGATACGTATATAAGCACCCAGGATAGCTTTATTTTCGGGTTTTTCAGCCGTGGCATAATCTTTCTATTTGCTTTTGGCCTGCCATACCTGGCCTGCAGCCTATTCACCGGGAAAAAGTATTTCACCAGACCGGGCTTCCTGCTCCTGCTGGCAGCAGCTCCTTTCATTTTCTCGCTCAAGGTCGCGGCGAATCCGAATTTTAAGCTCTCCGCCAACTGGACCAGGAGTAATTTTTGGAACCACATTTTTTATTGGCCGGTTTTATGTGTTATGACCGCCACTATTCTCTTCATCATTTGGAAAATTTTCGACCGTGACCAGCCATTTTATGGAATCAGAACAAAAGGGATAAACTGGAAGCCCTACATCACTATGTTGCTTATAATGGTGCCACTTGTTGCAGCCGCCTCCACCCAGCCCGATTTCCAGGCGATGTATCCAAAACTGAAACTGGTAACCGACGTTTCGACTATTGATAAACTATCGTGGTGGCAAAAACTACTTTTCGAGCTTTCTTATGGCAGTGATTTTATAACCATAGAATTATTCTTTCGTGGATTTTTAATACTGGCGTTTATTAAATGGGCGGGTAAAGATGCCATCCTGCCGATGGCCTGTTTTTACTGTACTATTCATTTTGGCAAACCGCTGGGCGAATGTATCAGTTCTTATTTCGGTGGGATAATATTAGGGATTATTGTCTATCATACCCGATCTATTTTTGGTGGATTGATGGTGCATTTAGGAATTGCATGGTTGATGGAGTTAGGAGGATATATCGGAAACTCCATTTGGTGAAACGTCAAATGGTCCACTGGTCATGAACAATTCCTACCAACAAAAATTTTCCATTTTTTTCCTTGAATACCAACCGGAGGCTTCTCCAATCCATTCCCTCGTACTTTTTCTCAAAGCCTGAAAAATGACTTTCAGTAAAATCACATCCTCTATAAACTGTTAAAAGATTATTCAGTGAGTTTCCTCCACCAATAAAGGCATTTGCTTTTTGTTTTTCCGGTTTAACAAAGTCAACGTCATAGACAAATTTTTGAATATACTCATTCAAAGTCATATTGATTGGTTCGCCAGAGCCATCAGATTCCCCCCAAACGAATTTATTTTGGTTTGCTTTTGTGACCTGTTCAACAAATTCTTCTTTCGAAAAAATCTTATCACTGACGGTATCAACAAATCCATAAGGAGAAAAGCGAATGCCTGCAACCGGATCTATAAAATTTGCAAGGGCTGAATAATTCTTTCTTTTTATTTCTGTGAGGATATCGTTTGTTAATTGCAACAAAACCGAATCCTTGTTGGATGCAACTACGCTGTCTTTTGTCACACGAGGTAGTTCCTCTTCTTTCTTAGCTGTCTTATCTTTACATGAAAAGAGAAAAGTTATAAATAAAGCAATTGCAATAAATGATCTTGTCATAAGGAGAAATTTAAAAAGCTACAAGCCGGTAAGCCGGATTCTGTCGGGGGCTATCATTTATCTGTCCCGTCAATTACTTGAAGGGATCAATCTGCCTACCCAGTATCTCGGGCGAGCAGCCCTTTCCCGATAAAAATCGGGTCGATACTATACGTGGCATTTCAGCATGCAAGGTTTACCCGCGAATAATGTTACCATTATAAGCTGTGAGCTCTTACCTCACATTTTCACCCTTCCATCCTCCCCTTCTCCACGTAGTGGAGAAGGGTAAGGGTTGAGGTCATTCTCTGTGGCACTTTCTGTTTTCGTTTCTGTCTAAAGAAAACGAAACCCGGCTATTCACCGGTGCATTGCTCTGCGCTGTCCGGACTTTCCTGCCCACCGTCTAATAGATGAGCCGATAGCCTGGCTTGTAGCGGTGCAAAGGTAGATTTTTTCTGTGCATTCCAGCCATAACATAGAGATAAAAAAAATAGTTGACAAAATCAACTATTTTTATAGTTTTGGGAATGCAGAAGAAACATGTGGCCGATATCAGGGCCTTTAACCGTTTTTATACCGGTGTGCTTGGCTTGCTCGATCAGCATATCCTGGACAGCCGCTATTCACTTCCCGAGGTCCGCGTACTTTATGAGCTGTATCATTCGGTTAATCTAACGGCGAGTGAGATCATTGCTATATTGCGAATTGACAAGGGATACCTGAGCCGGATGCTTCTGCAATTTCAAAAGAAAAAACTGGTGTCAAAAAAATGGTCAGCCAGGGATGGACGTGCTGCACATTTAAGCCTGACCGAAAAGGGCCGGAACGAATTTGAGGCATTAAATGAGGCATCGAACAGGCAAATCAAAGATATCCTTGAGAGGCTAACAGAAGACGATTGCAACATTCTCGTCGGTCACATGACAGGGATCAGGACGATCCTTTCAAAAACAAAATAAAGACGTGAACAAAAAAACTACCATTAACGAAATAAGCATCCGGACAACGATGCAACCAGGTGACATTGGTTATATCATTTTTCGCCATGGCAAGCTATACAACGAAGAATATGGATATGGAATCTCGTTTGAGGCCTATGTAGCGGCCGGACTATTCGAATTCCATAAATCGTATGATCCGCAACGGGACAGGATATGGATATGTGAGCACAGGGGTAATATCATCGGTTCCCTTCTTTTAATGCACCGGGAAAATAATACGGCACAACTGCGATATTTTTTTCTTGAACCAGCATACCGTGGTATCGGGCTTGGGAAAAATCTGATGTCTTTATATATGGATTTTTTTAAAGCATGCAGTTATTCATCTTCCTATTTATGGACAACGCATGAATTGGACGCAGCAGCGTCACTGTATCTACGGCACGGGTTTCAGTTGACGGAAGAGAAAGAATCAACTTCGTTTGGTAAAGCGCTGAGGGAACAACGATATGACAAGGTCAAATAACTTCCATTCTATAATTAGTCTGTTAAGATTTAATTGAGTTTTATCGCGGAGGGAGATATTCGTTACAAACCCGAAATCTCAAGCTTGAAATCCGAAAAAGTCTTCCATCGGGGTCGGTTTTTTCGAATTTATTTGGAGCTTTTTTCCTGGAACTTAAGTTGAACCTTATCTGAAAAAGTCCGTAAGTTAAAGTGTTGATTAATTCAGCTTATTGCTGTTCCGAAATATTTATCAGGGGTAGTGAAAATGAAAAGACAGAGCCCTCATTCATCTTGCTTTTTACTGCGATCTTGCCATTGTGTTCTTTAACGATCTCCGCGGAAATATAGAGGCCCATTCCCAGGCCTGAAGTGATATACTTATTTTCGTCAGCCCTGTAGAAGCGCTCAAACACACGCTTTTGATCCGCCCGTGAAAGACCAATACCATGATCAATAACAGAGACAACTGCAAGCGTAGGGTTCTTTTCAACACATACGGTGATATCCTGGCTTTTAGGAGAATATTTTACAGCATTATTTATCAAATTCATTAAAACCTGCTCTAAACGTTCCGCATTGCCATACACCATGATACCAGTCTGCAGTTCCTTTTTTATTTTGAAGGATGGATACATATAGCTGCTATTCTCAATAGTGCTATTTACTAAAGCCGAAAGATCAATCACAGCTTTATCGAACTCCAGTTTGCCTGCCTTGATCTTACTAACATCCAGCAGATCATTTATCAGGTGCTGAAGTTTATTTATGGAAATATTCCCTCTCGAGATATATAATTTTGTATCATCCGGAAGATGTTCCTGGTTTTCCATCAACTGCAGGTAGCCTTTCAGACTCGTCAATGGCGTTTTTAATTCGTGGCTTGCTACACTTATAAATTCATCTTTTCTTTCGATCTCCTGCTTTTGATCTTCGATATCGGTGGATGTTGCAAACCATGCGACAATATTTCCATCTTCATCCCTTAAAGGCTCCCCTTTTCCTACATGCCATCTGTAGGCCCCATCGCTTGCCCTCTTTATCCTGAATTCAAACTCAAACTTCCTTTGTTTTTCGATTGCTTCGTACCACGCGTTTACGGTGGATTCAAAATCATCCGGGTGCAATACCTTCTGCCAACCCGCATCTTTGGATTCATCAAAACTAAGACCTGTGCATTCATGCCATTGTTTATTGAAATAATATGCAGAGCCGTCGGGCCCGGAGGTCCATACGATGACCGGGATATTGTCCGCCAAAAATTTAAAATGCCGGTGACTCAGGAATAATTCATTTGTACGTTCTCTTACCAGTTCTTCTAAGTTTGCATTTAATTCTGATACAGCCAGCCTGGTTTCCTCCAGTTGCTTATTCTTCTGTTTTAACTGTTTTTCATTTTCTTTTTGTCCGGCCAGGTCTGTTAAAATTAAACTTAATGCCCGCCCTTCATCGAGTTCCAGCGACGTAAATGTTAAAAGAAACGGGACCAGCTCATTGTTTCTGTTCATTAAATATATTTCCCCCTTACTGTCCGATTCCCATCCCTGTTCCATTAAACTGTTGAAAACTTTCCTGTAATCAGCCGGAACGAATTCTGAAAAAGATAATCCAATGACTTTGGTCAATGGCAAATTTACCATAGAAGCAAATTGCGAATTACTATATAAGACAATTCCATCTTCATTCAGTGTTACAGCGCCTTCTTTCATCTTTTCAATAAATACCCTGTAAGTCTGATCCGCACTTTTTAACGTGAAAAGTTGGTGTTCGTCACCATTCTTTACCACCAGTGCATCCACCTGTCCTGTACGAATAGCTTCTATGGTTTCATTTGCTTCCTGCAATTGTTGCCGTAGTTCCTCCATTTCTGTCAACAATGATTCGTATGTTTTCAATTCTCTCATCGATAACTAACTTACGAGGTTCAGACTCTTAAATATTTTTTCGCTATTTGACATATCCCCGATCAGTCGTCTTTCGGGTAAGGGGAATTTCTTGATGAGTAATGGGAGGGCAATAATATCCACAGATTTCGCGAATTGTGGTTGCTGATATACATCTATAATTTGCAACTCGTAACGACTTTTCAGGTACTTTTCAAAAAAAGCCTTAAGATTGGTAATAGCACGGGACGAATTGGGCGATGCTCCAGTTACATACAACCGGAATACAAACGGGTCCCCGTCATTATTGTCCGCCTCAAACCCCGAATCCTTTTCTTTTTTCATAGTCACACTTTTACCGGACGAATATTTAATCCTACTAATACCTTTTCTTCATTGGAAAGATCTCCTATGATCTTACGTATTGGTTCTGGCACTTTTCGTACCAAAGTAGGTATAGCAAATATCTGGTCGCCTTCAGCCAGTTGTGGCTTTTCTAAAAGGTCTATCACTTCAATCCTATACATACCTTTCAAATGCGTTTCGCAGTATTTCCTTAAGTTTTTTAGAGCAGCTACCGATTTAGGAGTTTTACCGGCCACGTACAGGCGTAATTCCCATGTTTTTTCGAGTTTTGCCATGTCTATCTGATCTTGTTTGCCGGTGCCCTAAAATGGCCCCGGCCATTCTGTTTTCCATTAGCCATTGCCTCTTTTTCCTTTGCCTCTCTTGCAGAACCAATGAGTACCCCTTCGGGACCCCGGTAAACATCTACAAGGTTTAGTCCTTTTGAACTTATGATAAATTCCCTGACTTCTTTGCTATGCTTCATTCCCCTTGATTTCATAATGTATAAAGCGCGATTTCTCTCTCCATCTGTTTCAACATCTCTCACCAATAACCATGCGTCCACTAAAGATGATACATTTTCATCAATATGCTCCGTTGCGCCACTGTTTAAAGCCGTAAGCATGAGAGTAATTCCTTCATTCTGTAAATGATCAACGAGCCGTAACAACATAGAGTTAACGTCATTAAGCAACCCTACTGATACCAGGTTAGTAATCGGATCGACGATCACCGCGTGAGGTTTGAATTTCTTCACCAGCCTATACATTTTGGCTAAATGCATTTCCAATCCATATAAACCGGGCCGGAAAGAATGAAACTGCAGTAAGCCTTTCTTCACATGTTGATCGAGACCAAGACCGATCGAACGCATATTGCGGATGATCTGCTGAGGTGATTCTTCAAAAGCAAAGAATATACATTTTCCTTTTCGCCTGCATGTTTCATTGGCAAAATTCGCAGCGATACTTGTTTTTCCTGTACCCGCAGACCCGGATAATAAAATACTGCTTCCTCTAAAAAATCCTTTTCCTCCAAACATCTGGTCAAGTGTCGGAATACCTGTCGAAACTCTTTGGGAAGATACAGCCTTATCAAGCTTTAGCGAAGTAACTGGAAGGACAGTAATACCCTCTTCGTCAATCAAAAAAGGATATTCATTGGTGCCGTGAATGGAGCCCCGGTATTTTACTATGCGAAGTCTTCTTGTTGATATTTGATTAATGATCCGGTGGTCCAACACGATCACACAATCGGATACATATTCCTCCAGTCCATGCCGCGTCAGCGCACCTTCTCCTTTTTCACCTGTAATAATTGCTGTGACACCCTTCTCTTTCAACCATTGAAAGAGCCGACGCAATTCAGCCCGCAGAATACCCTGGCTGCTTAATCCAGCGAAGAGGTTTTCAATAGTATCCAATACTACCCTTTTGGCACCTATGCTATCAATAGCGTGGCCGAGTCTTATAAAGAGTCCATCAAGATCATATTCACCTGTTTCTTCGATTTCAGATGCCTTGATATGAACATAATCCAGTCTTAGTTTTTTGTTTCTCTGTAATTTCTCCAGGTCAAATCCAAGGGAAGCGACATTGGCACTGAGTTCATCAGCTTTTTCTTCGAAAGCCATAAACACTCCCGGTTCATCATATAACGTAGCTCCTTTAACAATGAATTCCAAAGCCATCAATGTTTTGCCGCAACCGGGACCACCGCAGATCAACGTCGGTCTTCCTTGCGGAAGTCCTCCTTCCGTGATCTCATCCAGACCATTGATCCCGGTCTTTGATTTGGGTATTGACTTCATCATATATGATTGAACATTGATGTGTGGAAGTAAGGAAACACTAAAATAAACTATTATGAAATTCGAAAAAAAAATAAAGCTAACCCTACGCCGTCGCATTTAAGTCATTCACACCACTTATTCGTCCACAAAAAAAGCAGCCTATTTGTGCGCCGACGGTTTTCCTTGCCTAATGAATGACTCTGATATTGATCGGTAAAGGCGGTGGAGATTCCTGATACCTGTTTTCCCATGTCTTTACTTTTGATCAAAACTGAAAAAAAATCTCCGTTGCCCCATATCCATATAGGGGGTGGTATTGGTTTACAAAGGACTTCACTTCTTTTTTCAGGCGTAGTCTTTCGTGTATTTCATCCCGGAGCTTCCCTTCTCCCACACCATGTATAACGATCAGTGAAGGTTGAATGTGGGCAAGCGCCAGATCATAGTATTTTTCGAATGTCTTTAATTGCAAACTTACAATCTCATAATTGCTGAGATGTTTCCAATCATCGGTAAGTTTTTCAATGTGAAGATCAATTACACTGCGCGGGGGCTCCAGGTGCTGTCTTGCTTTTTTAGCATCATATATCTTATATCCCTTGGCTGAAAGGCCATCGGTATCGAATTTTTCTTCGAAAATTTTATCGGGATACTTTTCAAATAATTTATAAGAGAATGTAGCTTCATTCTTTTGTTTTATGTCTTCGATGCTTGCGAAAAGTTGTTTTGCCTTTAGTTTTAAAGCGGACTCAAAGAACTCCGCCTTCTTTTTATCCGGCAGAAGCAGCGAAAACTCAACTTCAAATAGAGGATTATCATTAAGATTTTCAAACGCTATATCATGGAGGTAAAAATCTTCAAAAGGATTTACCTGGTTCTTCAGGTCGAATTCCGCTTTACCGAAGTAAGTAAGCCTGTAAGCAAAATTGTAAGCGGTTTCCGTTCTGTTTACCAAATGGACTTTCAATTCTACGACGACATCGTCACCGAATTCATCAGTCTGAAATACGGGAAGGAACGCTAACCAAACGCCATCAGCTACCCGGTTCGCATTTGATAGCTTCTCTTTCCTGACATCGTCCACGTATAGCTTCTCTTTCTTTTTGGGAAATAGTTTATTCCCGGAAAACCTTTTAAAGTAGGGAAAATCAAGCTGATCAATAAAAGCAGGAAACTTTACCCCCTTCACGTCGACCATTACCATTTTCTCATTCATAATATCAATGATCTCACCCTCTTCATTGGAATGCAGGATAAGGACCTTATCTCCGACCTGGAATTTCATAATGCAAAAATACGCCGGTATCCCTAATTGAATGGTGAAGAAATGCGCAGTGAGATACCTGGTCAGAACCTGGTTTTGGATTCCTGCATCGCTGATTCTACAAGCGCCAATTTGCTTTTCTTATACCCGTACAAGAAATAGAAAACAACTCCTATGAGTAACCAGCTCAGGAACCATACCCAGTTACTTTTGGTCATACCCGTAAGCAAATACATACAGGTAATAAGACCCATCAGTGGAATCAGGGAATATTTTTTGATAAAGGCAACCACCGCTAAGACAACGGCGCTTATCCAGAAAATTATTAATGATATGTTCGGAGTGGCTGCATCCATAAAACTTATTTTTCCGCTCTTATAATCTTCATTCCCGCTAAAATCGAAATGGAAAAGATCGGCAAAGTAATTTTTGGAAAGTACCTGTGCCATGACAATTGCGCCCGCCACAATCAAAGGAAAGATAAACTGCCCGCTGATAAAAGGAATATGAAATCGCCCGGGTTGTTTTTCACGTACCGGTATCAGCAATACTCCACCACAAACAAGTACAAACGCAAAAAGAGTAGCAATACTGGTAAAGTCCAGCACAAAAGTCTTATCGGTAAATAATATAGGAACCCCTACCACTAATCCGGTAATTATTGTGGCAAATGATGGGGTTTTATATTTTGGGTGAATTTTTTGAAAAACAGGGGGTAACAATCCATCGCGGCTCATGCTCATCCATATTCTTGGTTGACCCATTTGAAATACCAACAATACACTGGTCATTGCAATCACGGCGCAGATGGAAACAAGGACCTGCATCCAGCCAATGTTGAGATTTTGCTTTTCAAAAATGAAAGCCAATGGATCACCCACGCCGTCAAAATTCCGGTAATTCACAGCGCCCGTCAATACAAGTGTCAGTAAAATATAGATGATCGTGCAAATCACCAATGAGAGTATCATTCCCCGCGGCAGGTCTTTCTGCGGATTTTTACTTTCTTCCGCCAACACGCTTACTGCGTCAAATCCAATATAGGCAAAGAATACACCGCTGACTGCTGCCATGACTCCACTAAAGCCATTCGGCATAAAAGATCTTACTTCGTCATCGTTTGGCGGTGTCCAATTGTAAGTAAGTCCATTTGAAAATACCAGGGCACCTCCCACCAGGATGATCAACGCTACGACAGCTAATTTTAAAACCACCATTACATTGCTGAAGTTGCGGCTTTCTCTCACTCCACGAAATACTAAATAAGTGATGAGAACATTTATCACCAACGCCGGCAGATCAAGTATGATTCTCAGTCCACCGGCAACAGGAGCATTGTTCCATGCTGCTAACTCATCAGCACTGCTACTGCCTTTTTCTATAGCATGTTTCGCCTCCATATAACTTGTACTCAGGTATTCAGGTATGTGAAGACCCGTTTTATCAAGAAACGAAGTAAAATAATCGCTCCAGCTATAGGCGACATAAATGTTGCCAATAGAATATTCCATGATCAATGCCCACCCGATGATCCAGGCAAATAATTCACCGAAGGATGCATAAGCATACGTGTAAGCGCTTCCTGCCACCGGGATACGACTGGCAAACTCAGAATAACAAAAGGCTGTAAACGCGCATGCTATTGCGGTAATGATAAATAATATCACTACTCCCGGTCCACCATGAAAAACTGCCCCACCAAGACTGCTAAAACTTCCGGCTCCCAATATAGCCGCTATGCCGAAAAAAGTAAGATCACGAACTGTCAGCACTCTTTTTAAACCCTGGTCGCCATGACGATGATCCGATCCTTCTGAAAGTATTGAATCGATCTTTTTAGTCCGGAATAATGAATTTGCCATTGTGCAGTTGGTTTGTAATTCAAAATAGGCAAAATATCAGTAACACTAAAGGAAGTTTATCAAGAATCAATGATCCCGTTTTATAAGGTAGGTGGCAAGATCCTTCAAAGGTTGTTTTCTTTTTGACAAAACGGCGATGTCTTCCAAATGTCCGAAAGCTTCATCCAGGAATTTATTTTTTAACTCCAGGGCCCATTCGTCTGCTTTACAGTCTTTGAATACCCGGATCAGTTTTTTCACTTTATCTCCCGAACTATCCTGAATTAATTTATTCAATTCTTTTTTCTGACTGGCGGATGCAGTTTCCCATGCGTGGATAAGAAGAAAAGTTTTCTTATTGGCCACAATATCTCCGCCCACTTGCTTGCCAAATTTATCCGGATCCCCAAACGCATCCAGGTAATCATCCTGTACCTGGAACGCTAATCCGAGTTTCCTTCCAAATTCATACAGCAGGTTTTGATTTCTTTCGCCGGCACCGCCAAGTATAGCTCCCATTTTTAAGCTGGCGGCCAATAAAACAGATGTTTTTAGTTCGATCATTCTCAAATACTGATCAAACGCAACGGATTCCAGTTTTTCAAAATCCATATCCAATTGCTGGCCTTCGCATACTTCTTTTGCCGTCGCATTAAATAGATTTTGCACCCGCCGGATAACCGTAAGGCTGACGTTATTCATTAATTCATAAGCTGCAATCAGCATTACATCACCAGCAAGCAAGGCCGTATTAGCCCCGTATTTTTTAGGGACAGTTTCGATACCCCTTCGTAAAGGAGCATTATCCATTATATCATCATGAATCAGCGTAAAATTGTGAAATAATTCAATCGCTGTCGCCATTTCCCAGGCATCGGGTTTTATTTCATCAAATAATTCATTGCCCATCAGGCACAGCACGGGTCGTATTCGTTTACCACCTGCTTTCAAAAAATATTCATTGGGTTCATACAAACTCGCCGGCTCAGGCGGAAAGTGTTTCTGGTTGAAATGAGCCGAAAACTGTTGTGATAATTGTTCGAATGATTGCATCAGCCTTTATTTGATGTTTTCTCTATAATTCCGTTCTTTAAAAGTATAATCTCACAAACTTCAGAAAATGAATATTTTTTTTACTTATCTTTTTTAATTAAGAGCGTTTTGCATGTCACTTTTTCTTTTTGGCCTTTTGTCTTTCCGGCTTTATCTCATTTTCCGCCTTTGCTTTGGCTAACTCTTCCGCCACCACCCATTCATAGTCTAATTGGCGCTTGGTAAGATTAGCTGCCACAACTTTTATCCAAACCTTATCTCCCATCCTGAATTTCTTGCCGCTACGCTGCCCTGCCAAACAATAATCGGATTCCACGTGCCGAAATTCATCGTATTCCAATAAACTGTTTACACTGACAAGACCTTCGCATTTATGTTCAACCGTTTCGACCCAGAACCCAAAACTGGCGACACCGCTGATCACTCCTTCGAATTCTTCGCCAAGATAATTCTTCATGTATTGTACCTGCTTGTATTTGTTGGCGGCTCTTTCGGCCTCCATAGCAGCTCTTTCCCTTTCACTGCAATGCTTGCACTTTTCCTCCAATTTTTTATCAATGGTAACAGTACTTTCTAATACCTGTTGCAGTATTCTATGTGCCATCACATCCGGATAACGGCGAATAGGAGATGTAAAATGGCAATAATGCTCAAATCCTAATCCATAATGTCCTACGTTTTCCGTTGTATACTTTGCTTTGGCCATCGTTCGTATACCCAATTGCTCCAGCACGTGTTGTTCAGGACGACCATGTACATCCATTAATAGTTGATTGAAAGATGCAGCGATCGCCTCCGGCGATGATGTATCAAATGAATGACCGAATTTTTTGGCAAACGCTACAAACGGTAAGAGCTTTTCTTCATCGGGGTCGTCGTGTATCCGGTAAGGAAAAGGGACCTGTTTCCCTTTTACTTTGAGTTTTGAAATATTTTCGGCAACATAACGGTTAGCCAACAGCATGAATTCTTCTATCAGCTGGTGCGACTCCTTACTTTCCTTGATCATGATGCCGATTGGATCACCTTTTTCATCTAACTTAAAACGAACTTCTGTTGACGAAAAATTTATGGCCCCTTTATTAAATCTTTTTTTTCTCATCCGCTGAGCCAGGTCATTTAATAATAAGATCTCGTCTTTATATAATCCATCCCGGGTTTCAATAATTGCCTGCACTTCCTCATACGTAAACCGGTGATCAGAATGGATAATAGTTTTTCCAAGCCAGTATTGTTTTACCTCCGCTTTAGACGTTATTTGAAAAATGGCGGAGAATGTCAGCTTATCCTCTTTTGGCCGCAAGGAACATAATACATTAGAGATATGTTCAGGCAACATGGGGTTCACCCTGTCAGGTAAATACACAGAAGTTGCTTTTTGATAAGCCACTTTATCCAACGGGGTATCCGGTTCGACATAATGGGCTACATCAGCAATATGAACTCCGATCTCATAATTTCCATTTTTTAACTCGCGAAATGAAATTGCATCATCAAAATCCTTTGCGTCGATTGGATCTATAGTAAACGTGAGAATATCCCGGACATCCTTTCTCGCCTTTATTTCCGTTTCAGAGATGGTATCGGGTATCCTTGCTGCCACTTCCAGCGCATCTTCAGGAAATTCCAAAGGGAACCCATTTTCCAGCAAGATCTCTTTCATGGCAGCGTCATTGCTGTTTTCGGCATCCAGCACACTCACGACTTCACCCACGGGTCGTTTGCCATCCTTCTCCCACTTTACCAAACGAACTACTACCCTATCCCTGTCTTTTGCGTTATTAATGGAAGAAAGTGGAATATAGAGATCCGGCATCGGTTTATCCATTTCCGGAATGAAAAATGCAAAGTCCTTACTGATCTCAAGATGACCCACGAACTCTGTTCTTTTTCGTTGAACCACGTCCTCAACTTCCCCCTGCATGCGCCTTCCGTTGCCGCTACCTTTCGTACGTACAATAACCGTATCTCCATGCAGGGCTGTATTGAAGTCACCCGGGCGAACCATGATGTCTATTTTAAGATCGGGTACTATCACAAAGCCCATTCCTGAACGGGTGACATCCATGTTTCCCTTAAATGTTTTTCCTCCTCCTGAATTACTCCTGTGTTTTGTCTTCTTTGCGTTTTTTCTTCCCATAATAAAATTTATAGTGTTTTTCTGAATTTCCGGATGAAATCTGTAACAAGCTCATTGAATTTACTTGCGTCGCCAAATAAAAAATCATGCCTGATTGGCACGATAAATAAAGGCAGGCCGGTCAATTCGCTGTCAAATTTTATCAACCTGACTCCATCTTTTTCTGTTGTCAGAATAATCTTATCCGGAGATTCGATTTGTTTAAATTTCTTGCTGATGTCCCGCAGGTCGTCAATGGTGAAAATATGGTGATCGGGATATTGAAGGGTTGAATACGTTTTGCAGTTCGCTTTCAGCATTGCCTCCAATGGCTTAGGATTTGCAATACCGGTAACAAGCAACACGTCGGTCTTGTCGGTAAGTTTATAAAAATCCTTTGTTTTAATGTGTCTTGCCTCTCCATATTCAATAGTCGTAAAGAAAACATTCTGACCTGGTCGGGGTTTTATTTCTTTGATGATTTTCTCTCTTCCTTCCCTTGTCAGGCCCGCATTACATTTGGTGACAATAATTACCTGCGCTCTTTTGTATGAGGACTTCTGATCACGCAAATTGCCGGTCGGCAAATAAAAATCACGGGTAAACAAATTATTACAGTCAGTAAGCAAAATATTGAGATCAGCCTTAATGGCCCGGTGTTGAAATGCATCATCCAAAATGATCGCCTCTGTTCCAGGGTGGTCGTGCATGAGCTGTGAAATAGCATCGAGCCTTTCCTCTCCTACTGCTACTGGTACGTCAGGAAATTTAATATGAAACAACATAGGTTCATCCCCGATTTCTAACGCAGTGACCTTTTCATTGGCTAAAGCATAACCTTTCGTTTTCCGTTTGTATCCGCGGCTTAGGGTGGCTATTTTAAATTGATCCTTTAACAAACTCACGAGATATTCTACCATGGGCGACTTGCCGGTGCCCCCCACTGATAAATTGCCCACACAGATCAGCGGCATACCAAATGAGGATGACCTGAGTATTTTTAGGTCGTACAGAAAATTTCGAATGGTAATGATCAACCAATACAATAATGCGACAGGAAACAAAATAATACGCAATGGTTTCGGAAAAAAACTAGAAAACATAAATGTTTTGAGGCGTGATACAAAGGTCCAAAGGTACATCAAATCCATGGCGGTCATCAATGGAATCAACCGGCTCAAAATAACAGAAACCGGCTTTGATACATTCATCCGTGCATTCAGGAAGGTATTTATCATAGAAACCTTTGCCGTACCCGACGCGAAAGCCGTTATGATCAAAGCCAAGCAATGGAACAAACACCATTTCAATCTCCGTGGCCGGAACAACAATACCGCCATTTGGTTCGTGGATATTCAGGTTCTTCTTTTCAAATGGAGTATCAATATCGGTGGCTACCGCCTGCATGGTCAGTGTTGTAAAATCGGAAACCGGGTAACATATCCTGATGTCGGGATTTTTAAATCTCAGGTATTCGGTAAACAAATGCGTATTCGGTTCATTGTTTTCTTCGATAGGCCAATAAGAAAGCACTGATTGAAGAAATGGAAGATCCACCCGTTGGAATTGTATCAACATGAGATCATCCATTTTCGACCTTTCTGCTTCAGAAAGTTGAAGCCTTTTATCCTTGTACAATTTGCGGGCTTCTTTTTTGTTCATTTAAATATTTTCACATGATTTTTACGATTGTGATCTAATAAATAAATGTAGAAATATTTTTTTTGAAACACAGAATTTATAATGTTAGCTCTTACAGATGATTATAATGCTCAGGACCCCATGCAGAAAGCATTTAACATTTAGCTTTCGCCGTTATACACGAAGATCGAAAACACGGTTGTTCCGTAATTCCTTTCGTTCTGATAAAATGGAAAGCTTTTATAACTATTTCTCGGCGTATGTTCCAGCACAAACCAGCCGTTGAGGTTTAACAGCTGTTTTTCAAACAATCGCTTTGGCAACTCATCAATATTGGTCAATGCATAAGGAGGCCCGGCAAATACAAAATCGAATTTGTCGGTGCATTGATCAATAAACTTAAACACATCCATCTTCACAATCTTAATATTCTCCAACTTTAATTCCTTTGTTGTTTTTTTTATAAACTCAACCATGATTGGGTCCTTCTCAACGATGGTCAATTCTTTTGCTCCTCTTGATGCCAGTTCGTAACTGATGCTGCCAGTGCCGCCAAATAAATCCAGCGTTTTCAAATCTTCAATGTCGACGTTGTGCTGAAGTATATTGAACAAACCTTCCTTCGCAATATCTGTAGTAGGCCTGGTATTAGGCATTTTTGCAGGCGGGCTAAACTTCCTTCCACCGTGTTCTCCGCCTATGATGCGCATTGAGCAAGATCGTTAAGAGAGGTAAAAAAATGGGCGGGGTACCCGTTAGCTTTTGCTACAGGTAAATTCCACGAAGGTTCCCTGAAGTCAGTACGTAAAAAATATTGATACAACTCCCGGAACAATTGTGACTCTTTTTCTATCAATCCGGAGATGTATAATTGAATTTCCCCGCGAGATAAAGAAAACTGGTTGCAGGCTTTTAATAAATGATAGAGGATATCTTCCGGCGAAGAATACGAGAGTGTTTGTGCTATCTGCAGTTTGCCTTCTTTAACGACAATAAAGGAAAATTCGTCTGTCGTGAAATCAACCAGGATATGATCGACCGGATCAACCGGCAATCTTCCCACTGCCAGTGTGTAATTGTGACGATACTTATAAGAAGGATATATTCTGCTTACCCAATCATGCACATCATTTGGCACAGAATATATATTGTATAGCTGCCATCCATTGAGCGGCTCGGAAATGACTGAGGAGCCAATAATATTTCCATACATCGAGTTCAAAACGGTTTTTGCCGCCTCGGCATCATAAAATTGCAACGGCACCAGCACACTTCCGGGATGATCGTAACTTACCTGCACTTCATAAAAAGAATTATGCAACTCTCTGTGATCGGAATATATTTCCGACAATACATCGCCGGTCATTTCTTCATTAGCAAAATAACCGAGGGAGTATAATTCCGCGCCGGCTTTCTCAGTCACTGCATAACTGTAATGCCGTTCGCCAATCCGCATCGACAGGATCTTCTCTGCAGCTGCATCAGTATCTTCGTTATGTATGTGAAAAAGTTGCTTCAAAGTTTATCGCGGATTAATCGATTTTATAGACTTCGCGGATTTAGAAGACGTCAACAAATGTAGTCGTCCGTGAAATCCAGCTCAATCTGCGAAATCAATGATTACTTGATTGCTGCAATAATACTGAAAAAAAAATCACGGATGATCACGGATTGATGGATTCTGTGGATTCTGTGGATTTAGAAGAAATCAACAAATGTAGTAATCCGTGAAACCGCGAGTTTTCAATCCGCGAAATCCTTCTTAATCCGTGAATTCAGTGATCCTATCCGCGAAATCCTTCTTACTCTGTGAAATCCGCGATTCTTAATCTGCGAAATCCGCGATACCTTTGCGCACTTTTCAATTTATGGCACAAGCTTCTGTAAATAATTTACAGGTTGGGATCAGTAACCGGCAGATACTAAAGATCGCGTTGCCGATTAGTCTTGCCATATTAGTGCCCCAGTTAAATTTTATCACCAACAATATTTTTCTTGGCCATTATGCTGACAATGGCCATTCCCTGGCGGTAGCAAGTATTACCGGCGTTTATTATCTCATCTTCGCCATGATCGGCTATGGATTGAATAACGGATTACAGACTCTTATTTCGCGTCGGGCCGGCGAGAACAGACCTGAAGAGATCGGAAAGATATTTGGCCAGGGGGTATTTATTTCATTGGTCATTGCGGCCGTCGGGATTCTCCTCACCTGGTTTATCGCGCCGCTGATATTACGGCAAGTTCTTCATTCTCCTGAAATTGCAAATGATACCGTCAATTTTTTACGAATAAGAATATGGGGGCTACCATTCTTATATGTTTACCAAATGCGTAATGCTTTATTGGTGGGCACTAATAACAGCCGCTATCTCGTGAGCGGTACGCTGGCTGAAACATTGGCTAATATTCTTTTCGACTGGCTTTTCATCTTTGGACATTTTGGTTTTCCCGAAATGGGACTCAACGGCGCGGCTGTTGCCTCTATTATTGCCGAGTTCACCGGCATGTTCGTCATCTTTGTAGTAATTCATTATAAAGGCATCAGTCAACGATTCTCTCTATTCAAACACTTCAACTGGGACGGGCATAATGCTAAACTTATTTTATCAATTTCATTGCCACTGATATTCCAGTTGGCTATAAGTCTTATTAGCTGGGTTTTTTTTTATATTCTTATCGAACATCACGGACAAACGGCGTTAGCCGTATCGAATGTTATGCGGAACATCTTTGGCCTGGTAGGTTGTATTACCTGGGCACTGGCATCAACTACTTCTTCCATGGTCAGTAATATTATTGGGCAGGGCAAAGGTGACAAAGTAAGGGAACTGATCTGGAAGATAATCAAGATCAGCACCGGGCTTTCAACTATTGTTGCGATCCTGATCAACCTGTTTCCGAAAGTGCTCCTTTCGATTTATGGACAAGACGAGGCGTTTATGACGGCAGCCATACCTGTGCTGAGAGTAGTTACCTCTGCCATGGTGTTGATGTCGTTCTCAGTTATCTGGGTAAATGCAATTACCGGTACAGGCAACAGTCGTGTTACTTTTCTTATTGAGCTTATCACGATCATTCTATATAGTATCTATGTCTGGCTGGTTTTGGAAGAATATTCTCTCCCTATCACCATTGGCTGGATGAGCGAATGGCTTTACTGGCTTAGTTTATTTTCCCTCGCATGGTTGTACATGCGAAGCGGGAAATGGAAGAATAAGGTAATATGATCCTTGTGGAATGTTACCCTGCCGGGCGGCAGTCATGGATATTTTTGAACCAAATTTTCAGTTTCGGAACATTAGGGTAGTGGTATAGTTTGAAAAATGATGCATTAAACTTCTTAAAAAGAAGCCACGGATGCAAAGAGTCTCAGAATGCGACCCTATCCGTGCATCCGTGGCTAATTCAAACTAGCCCACTACTAACATTAGCGTTTTACGCGACACATGATGCATTTTCGCTAAATTGGCCCATTATTAAAATACCGTTAATTATCATGAAACAGGATCTTTTTGAATCAGTTGATAAATACATTAATGATCTTCTCGTAGATGAAGATGAGGCATTAATTGCAACGGAAATTTCTATCAATGAATCCAAAATCCCGCCAATAAGCATCTCTCCTAACCAGGGAAAATTCCTTCAAATTCTCGCGAAGCTTTGTAATGCAAAAAAAATATTGGAAGTGGGGACATTAGCGGGATATAGCACGATTTGGCTGGCAAGGGCCTTACCTAAAGAAGGACGTCTCGTAACGCTTGAGTTTGACCCCATGCACGCCAAAGTGGCTCAAATGAACATCGCCCGTGCAGGTTTGGATGCCGTGGTTGACATCCGGGTCGGAAAAGCATTGGATACATTACCACAAATAGAAAAGGAAGGGATTGCGCCTTTTGATATGATTTTTATTGATGCAGATAAAACTCCATACACGGAATATTTTCAATGGGCACTCCGGTTGTCACGAAGGGGGACGCTTATAGTTGCCGATAATGTGATTCGTGAAGGGAAAGTGCTTGACCCGAACAGCACAGATGAAATGGTAAAAGGTGTACAGAGATTTAACAAGGAGCTGGCAAAAAGTACATCGGTAACGGCGACAATAATTCAAACGGTAGGGACAAAGGAGCATGATGGTATGGCAATAGCCATTGTAAACTAAAAGGCCATCCTGTTGAATCACGCATGCTAAAATGAAACCAACATTCTTTGCTAAACAATCTGATTTCAGAAAATGGTTACAAAAAAACCATAAGAAAGAAAAAGAACTATTGGTCGGCTTTTATAAAGTCAATAGCGGCAAACCGTGCATGACCTGGTCTCAGTCGGTAGATGAAGCGCTTTGCTTTGGTTGGATTGATGCGGTCCGCAAGTCAATTGATAAGGACAGTTATACCATTCGCTTTACCCATCGAAACCCTGGTAGTGTCTGGAGTAGTATAAATATCAAAAAAATAAAAGACCTTGTAAAAAAGGGACTAATCCAACCTGCAGGATTGGAAGCATTCAAAAAAAGAAAAGCTGCTAAATCAAGGATATACAGTTACGAAAAAGAAGCTTCCGACCTTAGTCCCGCTTACCAGGAAATATTTAAAGCAAATAATAAAGCCTGGGCTTTCTTTCAATCAATGGCTCCTTCTTACCGGAAGCTGGGTATTCACCGTGTAATGGATGCCAAACAGGAAAAAACCCGGTTGAGCCGTCTTGCAACACTAATTGCCGAATGTGAAGCAGGAAGAAAGCCCTGATCATACTGGCAGGATAGTTGTAATTTTTTTCAACTATGGACCATAAAGAAGCCGGAAAATACTGGAACGAAAATGCGGATGCGTGGACCACCATTGCCCGGGCAGGTTTTGATATTTACCGGGACTATCTCAACACACCCGCTTTCTTTGACATTCTGCCTGAGATTAGTGGTTTGTACGGAATCGATATCGGTTGCGGCGAGGGCCATAACACAAGGCTATTGGCGAAAAAAGGAGCGATTATGGAAGCCATTGATTTATCGGAGGTCTTTATTCAAAAAGCTCTCGGGGAAGAAAATGAAAACCCTTTGCACATACATTACCAGGTAGCAAGCGCCATTGAGCTCCCATTTGAGGAAATGAAATTCGATTTTGCAACAGCCTTCATGGTTTTTATGGACATACCGGAAACAGAAAAGGTTCTTAAAGAAGCTTTCAGAGTGTTGAAGCCCGGCGGATTCTTACAGTTTTCAATCAGCCATCCGTGTTTTGACACGACGCATAGAAAAAATCTGAAAAATCTACTTGGTAAGACCTATGCGATAGAGGTTGGTGACTATTTCAGGAATAAAAACGGCGAGATCGATGAATGGATCTTCAGTGCCGCCCCTCTTCATTTAAAACATAGTTTACGAAAATTTAAAACGCCTAAGTTCACCCGCACGCTAACACAATGGATGAATGCGATCATCGGTGCCGGTTTTATTATTGAACAACTCAACGAACCGTACCCGGACGATGAAACCGTAAGAAAACAACCGAGGTTGCAGGATAGCCAGCTGGTGGCTTATTTTCTTCACATTCGTTGCCGGAAACCGGCAGCAGGTAATTAAACAATTTATTCGCCGACTACCACCGCCAGTTTTGTATTGTCAGCATTTGCTGCCATCCTGGTGATATTTTTTACCATCGTAGTGTTGCCTTCTATTATTCCCAGCTGCCAGGTCTTTTCGTTAAACTCTGTAAAAGGGCTAGTTTCATAAGAGAAGATCCTCGTGCCGTCGCTTGATAGCATAATTCTTTTTTGATCACCCGTTGAATTTGGTTGCACCCAGCAAAAAAAATCCTGTCCCGGCAGTGTATTAATGATCGGGCTGCTAACCCCTGTAGCCAGGTCGTATCGTTTAATGACATTCTGGTTATTGGCAAGTTTTTGCACATAGCTTAGCGCATTTTCCCGGGGTATTCGAAAGAGGCTGCGTCCGATGTTTTCTGCAATGACGGTATCGGTGTTTTTGCTGACATCATAATTATGAAGGGAGTTGTGAATGCTGTCATCCAGCACAAATAAGAACACTTTGCTGGGCGCCACCCAGGCATGATATCCCACTTTCAAATGCCAGACCAATGTTTCTGGTTTGCCTCCCCCAATTGGAAATTTTGCAAGGTCCTGTGCACCGTTGTCACGCTGAATTATGCAGGAAATAAATGCAGAATCAGGAGTTACCGTAGGGGAATATTCGCGTTCATGAGTGACTGTCAGGTTCTTTGTTTCCTTTGTTTCGTAGTTATAATACCTGATATCGCTGCGGCCGCTGTCATTAAAAGAAGAATAATAAATGATAGGCTTTGACGGATGAAAAGAGGGCTGATTGTCATAACCTTTATGATTCGTGATATTTATACCATTCGAAAGTATAACCTGGCCGTTGTTTAACTTCAGATCGAAAAGGTAAATCTCAGAGCCTGCCTGGCCGAACGAAGCGAACGATAGAAAAACAAAGATGAAGGGAAAGATGCTTTTCATACAGCCAATGTAGTAAAAGAATCTAATATTCTTTAATGTACTTTACCGCTACTGTTCCCGTGAATTTATCGATGGGAGGATTTAGCTTTTCTACTTCTACTATTACCTTTTTTACCTGCGGGAAATGCAAGTGAACTTCATTGGCCATCGTTTGGACTAGGGTTTCCAAAAGATCAACCGGTCTTTGCATGGTCAAATTGATAATATCAAACAACACGGCATAGTCAATAGTATCATCCAGCGACATGAGAGCTTTCTTGCCCGTGATATAACAGACCTGCATATTCACTACAAAGTCATTTCCCTTCTGCCTTTCATCGGGATGCACACCATGATATGCCCGGAAACGAACATTATTGAGAGAGATCGTAAGAAGGTTGGACATTTTGATTACAGGGACTTGGAATTTGGTTCTTGGAATTTGGTTCTTTTTCAATGGATTCCCTTCGCACTTAAATACCTTTCTGCATCAAGGGCCGCCATACAACCACTGCCGGCTGCTGTCACTGCCTGGCGATACACTTTATCCTGTACATCACCTGAAGCAAATACACCCTCTACGTTTGTCCTGGAAGTCCCGGGGACCGTTTTGATATAGCCAGCTTCATCCATATCCAACCAGCCCTTGAAAATATCGGAATTTGGTTGATGACCAATGGCCACAAAAAAACCACTGATTGGGATTTCCTGCGCAGCGCCGGTCTTATTGTTTTTCACCCGGACTGCTGTTACATTTTTGCCCCCCACTATTTCTTCCGTGTCCGTATTCCAATAGATCTTTATGTTTTGAGTCTTAAAGACCCTGTCCTGCATGACTTTGCTTGCACGCATCGCATCCCTCCGGATAAACATGTGAACATTAGTAACGAGTTTTGAAAGATATAAGGCTTCCTCTGCAGCCGTATCACCTGCACCTACAATAGCTACTTCTTTGCCGCGGAAGAAAAATCCATCACAAACGGCGCAGGCACTGACACCGTAGCCATTCAATCTCTGCTCGCTTTCCAAGCCCAGCCATTTTGCCGAGGCACCGGTCGCAATGATCACAGCATCTGCTTCAATGATCTTTTCCTCATCGATCCATATTTTAAATGGCTGTTTCATGAAATCAACTTTGGTAGCAAGACCAAACCTGATATCGGCGCCCATACGATGGGCTTGTTTTTCAAAATCAACCATCATCTCGGGCCCTTGTATGCCATTCGCATAACCCGGATAGTTTTCAACCTCGGTGGTTATTGTCAACTGCCCGCCCGGTTGAATGCCCTGGTATAAAACCGGTTTAAGATTAGCCCTTGCCGCATATATTGCGGCACTATAACCAGCCGGCCCGCTACCAATGATCAAAACCTGTACTCTTTCAATGGAATTATCTGCCATTTAAAAATTCTTCTATTTACAAAACAATAATTGCAAAAGAAAGTTTATTTCGGGAAAATGCCAAACGGGTTATTAGAGGCAGGTTTGATAACAACACACCCGGTATTTCTTTGCTATAATTAATTCTTTAACCTATGCCTTCTCCAATAATTTTCTTATCTATCTCTTCTTCTTTTTGATGTTCTTCCTGCAGGCGTTTTAATTTTTTACCATAGGATATTTTTGTGATCAGGGCAAATAATACAGGAACAACAAAAATGGCAAGTGTGGTCGCTGCAAGCATCCCGCCAAATACAGTCCATCCTATCGTTTTACGGCTCTCAGCTGCGGCACCCGACGCAAAAGCTAATGGCAATACACCAAGCATGAATGCCATTGATGTCATAATGATCGGTCGTAAACGTAAGCTGACAGCTTGCAATGTAGCAGGGACGATCTGCATTCCCTTGTCCACCCTTTCTTTTGCAAACTCAACGATCAGGATCGCATTCTTGGCGGCCAGTCCAATCAACGTGATCAGACCTATCTGGGCATAGATATTATTGGTGAGTCCGGGAAGAAACGTCAATGTTAATATAGAACCAAAAGCGCCGATAGGAACTGCAAACAAAACTGAAAAAGGAACTGACCAGCTTTCATACAATGCGGCCAAAAATAAAAATACAAACACGATAGAGATCGCAAAGATCGTGGTCTGCTGGCTGCCTGCGGCTATCTCTTCACGGCTCATCCCGGAAAATTCATAGCTATAACCGGAAGGTAATGTTTCGGCAACTTCTCTTAATGCTTCGATGGCCTGTCCACTGCTAAAGCCATCCCGCGGAGTACCGTTGATGTCAATTGAGCGGTAAATGTTATAATGTGAAATTACAGCCGGTGTTTCTATCACTTTCGTTGTGATCAATGACCCAAGGGGCACCATACCTCCCTGGCTGTTGCGGACATAATATTTTTCAATGCTTGACAAGGAACCCCTGAACGAAGTATCAGCCTGTGACATGACCCGGAAATTCCTTCCATACAGGTTAAAATCATTGATATAGCTGCTTCCTAAGAATGTTGAAAGGGTACTATAAACATCCGATACCAATACTCCCTGTTTTTTTGCCTTCTCCCTGTCTACATCTACCTGGTACCCCGGCGTGCGTGCATTGAAGAAAGTAAAGGCTGTTCCTATTTCAGGACGCTTATATAATTTTCCGAGGAAATCACGGGCCACTTTTTCAAATTGCTGGACGCTGTCAGTATTGCTTGTTTGCTGCAACACAAAAGTAAAACCCGACGTAGCACCAAGACCCGGAATCGCAGGTGGTGCTATAGGCAACACTCTTGCTTCCCTTATATCCGCTGTCAGAGCCCTGATCTTTGCGATGACAGTTTGCACATGATGCTCTTTGCCCTTCCTGTCTTCCCAGGGTTTCAACATAACGAAGATCGTCCCGGCATTTGATTTAGCGGAAAAAGTTACAATATTCAAGCCCGCCAGTCCACCTGCCACTTTCACTTCAGGCAATGTTCTGATCCGGCGGCTGATCTCTTTGAGCATTTCAATATTCCTTGTAGTAGAAGTAGCTTCCGGCATTTCATACGTTACAAACATCCGGCCCTCGTCTTCTATCGGGATAAAACCTGTCGGTTTGTTCTTAAACAGAAAATACAAGCCGGCAAACAATACCACAAGCATAACCAGGACATACGGTGTTCTTTTTATCCACGCAGCTACACCTTTTGTATATCCATGGTTCATCCGGTTAAAACCACGGTTGAATGCAGCAAAGAATTTTTCAAAAAGATTCTTCTTGGCGGAGGCATCTTTAGACGGTTTTAGCATCAGCGTACATAAAGCAGGTGTAAGCGACAAGGCAACAAATGCTGAAATGACAACTGATACAGCAATAGTAATCGCAAACTGCTGGTATAATCTTCCTACAATTCCCGGGACAAATCCGACCGGCACAAACACTGCGGCTAATATCAGGGCGATGGCAATTACTGGTCCTGATATGTCTTTCATTGCTTTTCGTGTAGCTTCTTTCGGTGACATCTTTTCATGATCAATATTATGCTGCACCGCCTCGACTACGATGATCGCATCATCCACTACAATTCCAATAGCCAATACAAAAGCAAATAATGTGAGTGTGTTGATCGTAAAGCCCAGCGTGCTAAACATTATAAACGTACTGATCAATGAAACAGGTATCGCCAAAACTGGTATCAGCGTAGCCCGCCAGTTTTGTAAAAAAAGAAATACAACAAGTATGACCAATAACAATGCTATGAGTAATGTATGCACTACTTCATTGATGGAGACCTGCACTACCGTAGCTGTTTCAAGCGGGACCAGGTAATCCAAATCCTGGGGGAAGTTCTTTCTCAACTCATCCAATGCTTTGTTTACACCTTTGTATGTGTCCAGGGCATTGGCACCGGGCGCCTGGTAAACCAATACAAATGCTGCAGGTTTACCGTTTGCAAAAGCATTGATCGTATAGTCGAATTTGCCCAATTCTACTCTCGCAACATCTTTAAGATAAACGACACTTCCCTCTGAGGGTCGATTCCGGACAATGATATTTTCAAATTGGTCCTTTGTGTTGATGCGGCTATTGGTTAGTATACTGTACTCAAATACTTGTATTCCCGATTGCGGGTTGCCTCCCACTGTACCGGCGGCTATCTGCAGATTTTGTTCCAGCAGCGCCAGGTTCACGTCAGCGGGCGTCATTCCCATGGCAGCCAGTTTCTCAGGATTAAGCCAGATTCGCATGCTGAAATCATCTGCCCGGGTAAATACATCTCCCACGCCCTTTACTCTGGACAAAGCATCCTTTACATAGATGTTTACATAGTTTCCTATGAATGTCACGTCATGGGTTCCATTCGGAGAGTAAAACCCGAGTGCCATCATGATACTCGGATTACGTTTGCGAACCGTCAGTCCCAAACGTCTGACTGCATCGGGTAACGATGGTTGCGCTACGGTCACGCGGTTTTGCACATCCAGTGTTGCAATATTAATATCCGTGCCTACTTCGAAATTTACCGTAATCCCGCTTGAACCACTGCTGGTACTGTTGCTCGTCATGTATGTCATCCCAGGTGTGCCATTCACCTGTGATTCGATTGCAGTTGTAGTTGTTTGTTCTACTGTTTGTGCATCGGCGCCGATAAAGTTGCCTGAGATATTTACTGTGGGAGGAGTGATGTCGGGATATTGCGCAATTGGTAAATTACTAAGCGAAATAAGTCCTACCAATACCAGTACAACAGAAATTACAATGGCTGTTACCGGTCTTTTTATAAAAGTTTCTGCTATCATGATAATGAATGGTGTCCCAAAGGCACCGGAAGGTAATTGTTGAATTTAATTGTCGCAATTCATCATTCTCTTTAATTCAATTTTATTTATGGTTCCAAATCAACGGTCAATAGCTTACTTCTTCGCTGCACCCGGCTGCCGGGCGGAAGCAATGGTGATTACGGCACCATCTCTCAGGTTCTGAACTCCCTCCACTACAATCTTGTCTCCTTCCTTTAATCCCTCTTTAACAATGATGTTCGCACCTATTTGTTTTCCTAAAACCAACAGGCGCTGTGACACTTTATTGCTATCTGCTAATACATACACAAAGAATTCACCCAACTGTTCCGTCACAGCTTTATATGGAATCATCACCGACTTCTGTGATGAATTATTCAATATTCTTACTGTTGTACTCATTCCCGCTTTCAGCATATTGTCATCATTTGGAAATACCAGTCTTGTTTTGATCGTCCCTGTTTGCGGATCAACTGCGCGGTCAATCAGGCTAATAGTTCCATAATAAGGGTAAATGTCATTGCCAAACGCAATCGAAAAAGTAGAGTCGCCGGGTTTCTGTGCCTGCTGCAACTGAGAAAACCGAAACACTTCTTTTTGATCAACCGCAAAATCAACCGCCATGGGATTATCGGTCGAAATAGTATTTAATACTGTTAGCCCTTGCACAACGGATGTTCCGCTTCTCACCATCGAGATTCCAATGGTACCGCTGAATGGAGCAACAATCGTCGCAAAATTCACATTGGCCCGTACTGCATTTACATTTGCCTTTGCCGCCTCTACCTGCTTTTTTGCAGCTTCTAATGCTGCGTCGGCATAGTCAACTTGTTGTTTGGCAATAGCATCTTTCTTGTCCAGTTCATGATAACGTTCTGCATCTTTTTGTGCCTTGAGCAGGTTCGTTTCCTGCACTTGCAGGTTTGCCTCGGCTTGCTGATAATTCGCGTTATATAATTGCTGATCGATGGAATACAGGCGTTGCCCCTTCCTGACTTTTGTACCGTCCTTAAAGTAGATGCCTGTAATATAGCCGCTGACCTGTGCCCTTATCTCTGATTGATTCAATGCTGTCACTGTACCGGGATAGTCATCATAATAAGCTGCGCCGGTCGTCTTCACTTCCGCGACTGTAACAGCAACCGGCGGCGGAGCTCCCTGTTGCTGCTGGTTCTTTCCACCACAGGCTGCTAGCAATACCAGGGCAGCCGTAACAGTTTTATTTTTTATAGTTCTGTATGTCATGCTCATTAAACTTATAATTCTATACTAAACTGAATCTTTAGAATTTTATCTGTCCCAGACTTTTTTGTACATCAATTTTACTACTTAATATCTGGTATAGCGCGTTGTAGTAATTTATCTCTGCCGTACGCAAGTCTGTTTCCGCCGTTACCACTTCAAGATAAGTTTTGACGCCCGAGCGGTACTGCAATTGTATCACATCGTATACCTCTCTTGCAAGCAATACATTTTCTCTTAATGCAAGATAATTGGCAAGGGCTGCTTTGTAAGTTGCCAACGCAGCGCTATACTCCGCGTTAATTGCGTTCTTCACGGCCACCAGAGCAAGGTCGGATCTTTTTACCTGCCATTCTGCCTGTTGTAAATCATGCTTTCGTTTTCCACCCTGGAAGATCGGGAATGAAAGGGTTAACCCGGCATAAGAATTTGGAAAGTACTTATCGTATAACTTTCCAAACTCGTTATTAAGATAATTAAAGTTATAGGCTCCATTAGCTGATACGGAAGGAATATAGCTCCATTTATTGTATTTAACGTTCGCTTCCTGCAGTGCCTTCTGTGTTTCCAGGAGACGGTATTCGATACGAAGTCTATAATCAATGGTTTGCAATGTGTCTAATGCGATCTCATTTTCGAGGGCGGCGATGTCATACGAAATATTCAGTAACCCGCCTTCAGGATAATTCATCAAAGACCTCAGGTATTCAGTTTTTGCCTTCAATGCCTCGTCGTTGGTTTTACGCAGGGCCCGAGAATTATTTAAAGCAATAGTCGCTCTTTTATAATCAGTTTTATCAACAATACCTGCATCGTAGCGCGCCTTCGCATCCTGGAAACTTCTTTCCAGCCGCACGGTGTTTTCCTTACCTACTTTTATTTGTTGCTCTGTAGCTAATATATCATAAAACGCTTTAGAGACACTTACTACGAGATCAATCTTTGTATTTTCAGTTTGTTGCCTGGATTGCAGGATCACAGTTTCCTTTGTCTTGTTTGCCAATAAAACATCGCGGTCAAATATATTTTGGGTCGCTGAGAACTGAAGAGCTGCAGTATTATTGACACCCAGCCTCACGGGGCTGCCACCGATTATACTTGTCTGAACACTAAAGATATGCTGATAGACGTAGTCAAAGTTAATTTGAGGATACCATTCGGATAGCTTGGAACGAACCTGGAGTTGCGTGATGGCTTCATCCATCAGCGATTGCTCCACCAGAGGTTGTCTTTCTAATGCATACTGAATAACATCCGTCAACCTTGCCTGTTGCAAAATACTGTCAGAGTTTTTCTGGGAATTAACTGCCAATGAACAGCAAACCAAAACCAACACAAACGGAAGAACCAAACCCCACCTTTTTATTATATTATCTCTAAGCATAAACCAAACAAATGTTCTTAGGGCGGAGCATCGTTAACTTTAGATAAGTTGTATTACAACACAAAAATCCTGCTATTGTTTACTGAAAATCCGGATATTATCGGAGGACAAATTTAAGAGTAATTCATTGTTTGGGTGGACCGTTTGTAAATTTTCACATTCGAAGGCGGCTTGTTAATGAAAACAGCCTCAATCAAAAATTGAAGCTGCTTTCGTAAAATAAACCCACCAAATTTCCCCCCGACCTTTGGTTGGAGGTACTGCTATTTTTAGCCCAGGTATGCTTTTAATGCACTACTATAACGGGCCTTTTGTAAGCGTTTAATTGCTCTTTCCTTGATCTGGCGAATGCGTTCTTTTGTCAAGTCGTATTTCTGGCCGATCTGTTCGATTGTAACACCCTGTTCACCATCCAATCCAAAATAAGCATTTACAATTTCTGCTTCCCTTGGGCTGAGAGATTTCAGTACGCGACGGATCTCATTTCTCAATGAATCTTTCATAACATCATCATCGGTATCATCACCCCCTTCAAGTAAATCACCCATTGCTACATCTTCCGCTTCATGCACCGGTGCGTCCAATGATGTATGACGAGTGTTGCTTTGGAAAATATTATTGATTTCAGTTTCACTCATTTCAAGTAATTCAGCTAATTCTTCAGTTGAAGGCTCCCGTTCGTGTTCCTGCTCAAAAGCCATGTAAGCTTTGTTAGCTTTATTATAGGTCCCAATCTTATTTTGTGGAAGACGAACCAATCTGCCCTGTTCTGCCAAAGCCTGAAGTATTGATTGACGGATCCACCATACCGCATAAGAAATAAATTTGAACCCTTTTGTTTCGTCAAAGCGCTGGGCAGCTTTGATAAGACCAAGATTTCCTTCATTAATCAGATCACTCAGAGATAAACCCTGGTGCTGATATTGTTTTGCGACAGACACAACGAAACGAAGATTTGCCTGTACGAGTTTATCCAATGCTTTCTGGTCACCCATCTTAATACGCTGAGCCAGAGTAGTTTCCTCCTCGGGTGTGATCATTGAAATCTTGGAAATTTCCTGGAGATATTTCTCAACCGCCTGAGAATCTCTGTTCGTGATTTGTGTTGCAATTTTGAGCTGTCTCATAGTAATTACCTATCTGTTTAATAAACAACGAATAATAGACAGTCTTTGTTTGCAGAATGTTGCAAAAGGGTAGTTAAATAGAACCGTCCGAGTCCGTTACAAAAGTACATCGCAAACGGGAGAAATCATAGCCGTTGTTGATAATTTATTCAAAAGGAGGCTCAAGTAGTTCATTTATGAATCCTTCGAAACCCAATACAGGCAGGGGTTTTGGCGAATTTATGCGATGATAAAAAATTTAAGCACCGATGTTGATTATTTAGTTGATGGTCTTTAGAGTTCTTGATTTGCGATATAAAACAATCCATAAAACCAGGCCGGAAAGAAACAGTAAAGTCGAAATAATTTCCGCCTGGGTGGGTTGAAATCCGAATAAATTCAAGGTCTTGTTCACCCTTATTTTTTCGATAAAAAACCTCTCTAAACCGTTAAGCATTAAATAAAAAGCGAATAAGGTGCCCGGAATCGTCAGTTTCTTGCGGACTGACCAAAGAACAAGGAATAGAATAAGGCAGAGTATCGTCTCATAAAAAGGGGTAGGAAACGCCGGCTGAGCCAGCTCGAAGCAGAACTTGCCATCACAGCCCGGAATGGGGTTATCCTGGTCCATCCTTGCCACATTATGAGGATAGTTGTATGCCCACATCCAGTCGGGTAGCCAGGACAAGGGTTTTGGTGCAGTATTCGGGATGCCCCAATCACCGTCTCCCGAAACCTGGCATCCAATTCTGCCGACCGCATATGATAGCATTAAGGCCGGCGCCGCGGCATCATTTAAATGCCAGAACCCAATTTTGTGTTTTCGGGCGTAGACCCAAATAGCAAGGGCAGCACAAATAAGACCCCCATAAAATGTTAACCCTTCTGCTGAAAAAATATAATCAGATGGTCTCGTTAAGAAATCACTCCAGTTTTCGAATATGTCAAATAGTTTGGCACCCAATAAGCCGAATACAAGGCCTAAAATCGTTATCTCTCCTACTCTGTCCTGTGGCCATATCCTGATTGTTCGCTTCTCAGGTTTAGGAAGTTTCTGTTTATTCTTATCCCGCCATTTCAAAAAGGCGAAAAGCAAACCCAGAACTATTCCGGCCGGCCAACTCCCAATCGTTGAAAAAATAAAAGCCTGTGGATCTTCGGTAGCCGAATTGTCCATGATGAATAAGGCAATGATCTTATACCCGAGTAAGAAACCGAGGAAGAAGTTCAGCAATAGCTCTGCCGGGGTCGCAGGCTGCCCTACCATCACCTGCATCTCGGTCGGATACAACAATCCTTGCTTGCTTTTACGTCTTAATTCCATGGTAAGAAAAATAGCAGCAAGAATAAAAGCGATGGCGACAAAAAAACCGAATGAATTGACAAAACGAAGAGGACTCCACTCTATTCCAAAAAGATCCTTAAATGCAAAATACAGGTTGGGATACATTAAGATGTCGTTGGTTTATCGAAAGGCGAATATACAGATTATGATATACAATTTATACGCAAAGAATATCTGTCCATCTGCAATGGAAAATACCGGGCTTTGCTTATATCGTATCAAACCAATTGACTGCAATGCTGCTCAAAAGCATCAATAAGGTTTTTAGCAATGACCTGTGCGGGTCTTCCTTCGATCTGGTGTCTCTCTATAAAATGCACCAACTTTCCATTTTTGAATAAAGCAATTGAAGGCGAAGATGGAGGATATGGCAATAGGTGCTGACGTACTTTGTTGACGGCGTCTGTATCAAAACCAGCGAAGGTGGTGGTCAGATAGTCGGGCTTTGTCTTTGTGTTGGCCACAGCCATCAAAACTCCGGGCCTGGCTAAACCCGCTGCACAGCCACAAACAGAATTGATCATTACGAGTGTAGTGCCAGCTTTGGCAATTTGTGTGTCAACATCTTTAGCAGTCAATAATTCAGAAAAACCATTATCGGTTAATTCCTCTTTCATGGGTATGACAATCTCTTCTGGATACATATTTTATTAATTTGTTATAGCAACGCAAAAATACACAAAAAGTTCAGTAAGGTTGATTGAGAAATTATGTCACATGGATTCAAAGATTTCTGAAATAATGTCTCTTAAATGAGGGAGAAACGTCCTATTTGACATTAAAAACAGCGGTGGTATGTGCTTTGAGCTGATACCTGCGAAATCAAAAATTCCAAAACATAAAAAATAATAATTATGACTCACTTAAAATTTCAACGCCGACCGATCGAAGCCGGATTTAACAATCTTATTGATGATTTGTTCTCTGATCTGCCGGTTCTTTTTAAGAATGGTAGCGGACAATCAAAATGGCATGGTTTTGTTCCTGTTAATATTAAAGAATCAGAAAAGAATTACAGCATCGAGGTGGTAGCGCCGGGTTTCGAAAAAACAGATTTCAAAGTCGATATTGACAAGGATATACTTACCATTTCTGCTGAAAAGAAAGATGAAGCAAAAAATGAGGGAGAAAATGAAATCCGCAAAGAGTATTCTTATCGTTCGTTTAAGAGATCTTTCACTGTGGATGAAAAAATTGATGGTGCTGCTATCGAAGCGAAGTATGTTAATGGAATCTTAACATTAAACCTTCCTAAAAGGGAAGAGGTCAAAACATCGTCTAAAGTAATTAGTGTACAGTAATAGTTAGGCGTTCGGATATTAAGATATTAAGATATTAAGATATTAGGATATTAGGATTTAATTACTAAGATATAAACGAATTCAAGAATTTTCTCATAAGCAGTTGGTTTTGGTTTACACCCTGTCGTTTCTACGACGGGGTTTCTTTTTTCATGGCTGACATCCCTGCCGGCGACGTGTATCTATCAGGTATTGTATCTTCCAGGCATTATTAAATCTGACAAGGTGGAATGAATTTACCCCGCAGTGGCTGAATTTGCCATTGCGATAAAAATTATAAGGCGTCCAGGCAATGGCAAGGGGCCCGTCAATTTTTATCGTCTCAAATGTGATTCGTTCATCGGCTGAATCTTTTTTCAGCTTGCCAACAAAATCGGCGAAGTCCTGCAGACTCTCATTTACCACGACAGTTTTCCCCTCCCGGTTACGGCTTATAGTCTGCATGATAGCACTGTCGCTGAATACACTTTTAAACAAACCCGCATCGGCATTCTTCATCCCGGAAAACATAGCGTTGATCGCCGACTTCACGGAATCTTCTGCTGACTGGGCTCTTGTGCCCGTTGCGACAGACAGCACTGTTAAGAGTATCAAAAAGCATTTCATATTAACAAAGTTTAAGCTTCGGGATCAAATCAAATATCGTCTCTAAAAATAAAACCATTCATTATGAAAGCAATGAAAATTGTACAAATGGTACTATTAGTAGCCGTGATAGGCGCGGCAGCCAGTTGCAGCACGAGACGTGGCTATGATAGCGCGTATTACCCGGCGCCCCAGCCAAATTTCTCTCTGATCGTAGGTTCTTCGCCTGGTCTTGTTGTTGCAAGACATCCAAATGGTATGTATTATTACCGTGACCCGGGAGGACGCATTTATTGGCGCGGTTATGACAACCGGTATTACCTGGACAGAAAATATATAAGCCGGTCGTACTATAATCACAGGCAGTACAACGATTGGAACCGTTATCACAATAACAATCGTCGCAGAAAATAATTGCTGGCCGGTAACTATCGGGAAGTGATTTGCCAATGGTGAATATCGCACGTTCACCATTGGCGGTTGCTTATTATTTACCTGCTATAACCCAGTATCTTCAACATACTCTGCGCAGTTTGTTGTTTGGCAAATAACCAATCGGTCAATTTGCCATTACGGTCGTAACCAACAATTACATGTTTGGGAGAAGGGATCAGGCAATGTTTTATACCCCCATATCCGCTGATCTGGTCCTGGTAGGCACCTGTATGAAAAAAACCAACGTACAGCGGTTCGCCGTTATTTATCTTGGGGAGAAACACTTCATTGATGTGTTCTTCCGAATCGTAATAGTCATGACTGTCGCAGGTGATACCGCCTAACACGACTCGTTGATAATCGACATCCCATTTATTAATCGGGAGCATCAGGAATTTTTCCCCAATTCCCCATGTATCCGGCAGCGTGGTAATAAATGAAGAATCTATCATGTACCAGGTTTCCCGGTCATTCTGCACCTTTTCACCGGTCACGCTATAAATATGTGCCATGCTCTCTCCTACTGTAAAGCTTCCAAACTCCGTATAAATATTCGGCATGGGTACTTTCGCTTTTTTACAGGCAAGCTTGATATTACGAACAATCTCATTGATCATAAACTGGTAATCGTATTCAAATCCAAGGGAGTGTTTGATAGGAAAACCGCCCCCGATATTAATGGAATCCAATTCAGGGCAGATCTTTTTCAGCTGGCAATAAAGGTTGATGATCTTATTCAATTCACTCCAATAGTAGATATCATCCTTGATGCCTTTGTTCAGAAATATGTGGAGCATCTTGAGTTGAAACTTACTTTCATACCCTTCAATCCTGTCAACATAGAACTCCAGGATATCCTTCGCCCGAATGCCCAGCCGGGATGTATAGAAAGGAAA
>JANWHX010000323.1 GCA_025450235.1 Chitinophagaceae bacterium
ACACTAACAAAACTGTATAGCGCTTGTTCATTGATGCATAGTAGTTTGCGGGATGGAAGTGATTGCTTTTCCAGGTTGGAAGTGGCTGCTTTCGAGGATGAAGGTGTCTGCTTTTCGAGGATGGGAGCTTCAATATACGACCGGAAAAACAATTTCCATGTTTTAACTTCATTTTTTTTTTTTGACTGATATAGTCCGACTTTCTTGCTCTGATATATGTTTCGTAAATCATTCTTTCTTAACCTTGTAATTGATATTTGTCAATAAATGGAAATACTGATCAGACCATACCAAAAAGAAGATCATGACAGCTTCAAACAACTGAACCTTGAATGGCTTGAGCATTATCATCTCACCGAAACCCACGATATGTTGATCTTAGATGATCCGGAAGGAACTGTAACAACCAGGGGCGGCTTTATCTGGATGGCGGAGGCAGATGGAAACATTGTTGGCTCGGCAGGAATAATGAAAGAAAAAGATGGTGAATATGAATTGATCAAAATGGGAGTAACGGAGAGTTACCGGGGGAAAGGTATAAGTAAGTTGCTCCTGGACCAATGTCTTTCCAAAGCAAGGGAGATTGGTGCAAAAAAACTTTCGCTCTATTCTAATCATCAATTGGCAACAGCAATTACCTTATATGAAAAATACGGCTTTTACCATGTAGAGCTCGTAAACTCACCCCTGGAAACCGCCGATATAAGAATGGAGATGATTTTGTAACCGGCTGGTATAGGAATTGCAAAAGACAGCCGCGGCATTATTTATTACAACCTGGTTTTCGCTAATTAAAGTTTCATTGTCGCTGCTGTGACATACAGTTTTACTGTAAATTGCCATTGCATGGAAAAGAAGACAATTATCTCTGTCAAGAATCTGGTTAAGAACTACGGACATTTCCAGGCGGTAAAAGGAATTTCATTTGATGTAGTGGAAGGCGAGATATTCGGATTGCTTGGTCCTAACGGTGCGGGCAAATCAACTACGCTCGAGATCATCGAAACATTAAGGTCAAAGACGAGTGGCGAAGTAATCGTTGACGGATTAAACCTGGATAAAGATCCGGATGAAATAAAAAAGATAATTGGGGTTCAATTGCAGAGCAGTGGATACTATCCCGGCCTAAATCTCCTCCAGCTGATCGAATTATTTTGTGGTCTGTATAACCGTGACGTTGACCCCATCGAATTGTTGGAAATGGTAAATCTGAAGGATAAAGCAAAGGCAAAGGTCAAGGAGTTAAGTGGCGGCCAAAAGCAACGGTTTTCGGTGGCCACGACCTTGATCAATGATCCAAGGATTATTTTTTTAGATGAACCTACTACAGGTCTTGATCCGCAGGCAAGAAGAAGTTTGTGGGAACTGGTAAAAAATATCCAGGCAAGAGGAACAACGGTCATCATTACCACCCATTACATGGACGAAGCTGAGTACTTATGTAACAGAGTGGCGATCATTGATTCAGGTAATATCATTGCACTAAATACACCTGATCAATTAATAGATAAATTGCTGGCTACGGGATTCGAAAGACCGAGGGAAGTAAAGAGAGCGAATCTCGAAGATGTTTTTATTCGTTTAACAGGGCATTCTTTACGGGAAGAATGATCCGGGATCGGAATTTGATGCCTGGAATTTGATAATTTGAATTTAGCTGACCGTGAGTATTCAAAACAAAATAAAAGATTTTATGGATGGCAAGATCAATGCGCAAAAATTTGCGGGAGAAGTGTTTTTAAATGCGAATAAAGCAAAGGATGGGGTGGTACAACTTCCCTCGGGCGTTCAATACCTTGTCTTAAAGGAAGGCACGGGAAAACAGCCACTGGTTACTGACACCGTCAAGGCGCATTATAAGGGTGCTCTGCTGGATGGAAAAGAATTTGACAGCTCGTTCAAAAGGAATCAGCCATTTTCAGCACCGTTACGTTCACTGATCAGGGGCTGGCAGGAGGTGTTGCCACTGATGAAAGAAGGTAGTCATTGGCGTTTATGGATACCATCTGAGCTCGCATATGGGGACAGGGGAGCCGGTTCTGACATCCCGGGTGGCGCCACGTTGATGTTTGAGGTCGAACTGATCAGTATCGTTAAATAAATATTTGAAAAATATGCCTGCTGTGACCGCTGATCCCCGCTATCCCATCGGTAAGTATGACCCACAACCTTTTTCCATCGAAAAAAAAGTAGAATGGTTGGCCGAAATAAAATTCCTGCCCCTCGCACTGGAGAATGCAATACTTAATCTTGATGAACAGCAATTGATGACGCCTTACCGCGAAGATGGTTGGACGGTTCACCAGTTAGTCCATCACATTGCGGACAGTCATATCAACGCCTATTGCAGATTCAAACTGGCGTTGACAGAAGAAAATCCAACTATTAAGCCTTATGAGGAAAAGGCCTGGGCAGAGTTGAATGACGTTCAAAAATTGCCGATCAACATATCACTTACGTTGCTTCATGCATTGCATGCTCGATGGTATGAAGCCTTGAAATATGTAAAAGACGATGAATGGAACAACCGTACTGTTTTTCATCCTGAACATAAAAAAACATTACGACTTTGGTACCTGCTGGGATTATATGCATGGCATGGTAAACATCACGTGGCGCATATTACGGGTTTGCGGGAAAGAAAGGGGTGGTGAGAATGCGGAATGCATAGGGCTAAATGCGGAATGCTTAATGCAGAATGCACAATGCTGAACCCTGTTAAATTGAAGTTACCCGGGGTCGGTTTCCGGCCTTAAGCGTTAGGCATTGAGCATTCAGCATTATCTTGCGATTATGAAATGGACAATCCTGTCTTCTGAATACCTCTTCAATGACCTTTGGTTCAAAGTAAGAAAAGACATCTGCAAAACGCCGCAGGGAAAAATCGTTGACCCCTATTATGTATATGAATTCTCCGAATGGGTGACTGCGGTTCCCATGACAGAAGACGGCAGGATCGTAATGGTTCGTCAGTATCGGCATGCATTAGGGGAAACTTGTATCGAGTTTCCCGGAGGTTGCGTAGACGATACGGACGCTGGTTTTGAAGCTGCCATCAGGAGGGAGTTGATGGAAGAAACGGGTTACTCATTTTCTTCTTTTAAGCCCCTGGGCAAGATATCTGCTAATCCTTCTACCAATAATAATCTAATGCACATGTTCCTTGCGAAAGGAGGAAAGAAAGTGTCAGGCCAGTCCCTTGACCATAATGAAGAAATAGAGATCGAGCTGTTTACTATTGATCAACTAAAACAGTTGGTGAAAGAAAATAAGATTATGCAGGCAATGCATGTTACCTGTTTCTTATATGCTATGCAGGAATTGGCTGAGCTAAACCTGTGATGTATTATACCCGCATTCAACTTTGATACTTCTTTTTAAAACCTTATAGGTTTTGAACTTCTCCAACCAGGAAAATACTTCCGCAAACAATTATGAGATCATCTTTATGTGCTTTTAATTTTGCAATGGCCAGTGCCTCATTGACATCATCGTATACTTTTCCCTTCAATCCATAGGTTTCAGCATTTTGTTTCAGGCTTTCTGCATCTAAAGCGCGGGGAATATTTGCCTGTGTAAAATAATAATGGGCAGTCTTCGGGAGCTGGAACAGCACGCTTTGAATATCCTTATCTTTTACTACACCTAAAATAATGTGCAACTCGTGGTGATCGGTAACTTCAATCTGTCCGACCAGTTGTTTAATACCGTCTTCGTTATGTGCTACGTCTAAGACAACGGTGGGGAATTGATGAATGACTTCCCAGCGGCCGTGGAGACCGGTTAATTTTCTTACCTGGCGGAGCGCTTTGCGAATTGTATCATCCTGAAGATCCCAGCCTTTCAGTTTCAATTGATGACAGCACTCCAGCACGGTCAATAAATTATTGCGTTGGTAAATGCCCGGCAAGTCGAGATGATAGACTTTATGGTCTGTTATGTGCTCTTCTGCCACCTCAACAATTAGATCATGCTTTTCCCATTTCCAATCCGTGGCCTGTCTTTTTTTCGAAGCGATGAATAAGGGGGCTTTTTTTTCTTTGGCAACTGATTGAAATACCGATTTTGTTGCTTCCACGATTTCGCCAACTACAAGGGGTACTCCTTCTTTAATAATCCCTGCTTTTTCCCCCGCAATTTTATCCAGCGTATCACCTAAGATATTCATGTGGTCCATTCCAATATTAGTAATGACCGATAATTCAGGTATGACAACATTTGTGCTGTCTAACCTCCCGCCCAACCCGGTTTCAACAATTGCTATATCAACGTTCGTGTATTTAAAATAATCAAAGGCCATCGCCACGGTGATTTCAAAAAAGCTGGGTTCTATTTCTGCCGCAAGTGGTTTTATCTTTTCGGTAAATTCAATGATAAACTTCTTACTGATGAATTCGCCGTTCAGTTTTATTCGTTCCCTGAAGTCTTTCAGATGCGGAGAGGTATATAATCCTGTTTTATATCCTGCAGTTTGGAAGATCGCAGCAAGCATGTGGCTTACGGATCCCTTCCCATTAGTGCCGGCAATATGAACTGATTTGAACTTATTTTGGGGGTTGTCAAGAAAATCACAAAGCCGGACTGTGTTATCAAGATTGGCTTTATAAGCAGCTGTTCCAATGCGGCTAAACATGGGGAGTTTTGTGAAAAGATATTCTAAGGTTTGTTCGTAGGTCATGATTCCGCCGTCGAAAGGAAAGTTATTCTTGTTTCTTAAAAAGTAAAAGATCTGCCGTAGCGAACAGAATATCTGCTGCGGTGATGTACCCACAGGGTGTCAACATTTCATATTGCCGGTTCATAATAATTTTTCAAATTTAGACGATTCATTAAACAAAAATGCCATCCCGCTTTTGCGAAATGGCATTACAGCAAAACTAGTTTTTCCGGTTAGCCACCCATCAAGAAATTAAATTCAAAAACAACCATTGATTGATCATTCGATTTATTGAAACGATTTCGTCTCAGCCATTCTCTTATGATCTCAATTGCCTGTCCGCTGGTATAGGTAGATCCACGCTGGGTTCTAACAAACGAACCGATTCCATCAGGGGACACATTTATTTCAGCAATTACTTTTCCTTTTAGATTTTCGCCCGCATCCATATTTTTTGGATTGATCACAACGCGGTTGCCGCTTATTCTTCTCGGTCCGGTACCAGTTCCACTACCCGGCCCGTTGCCTCCACCATTCCCATTTCCCCTGCCTCCATCATTTCCGTTTCCATCACCCACGCCGTTGCCGTTGCCGCTACCGCCCGCCCTTCTATACGTCGTTGCCTCATTGCCGCCTGTTGATGTTCCCGTTGTTGTGCTGCCATGATATACACTCTTTGCAACACGGGGTGCAGGAGTTTCAATGACAGCTTTTGGAGGGGCCTTAACAACAGAAGTATTTTCAACAACCTTTGGAACGGGCTTAGGATTAGACGGTCTTTTTACTTCGGGAGCAGCTTTATCGTTTTCATCGGTTTCAATATCTTTTGATTCTTCTTTCACGCCCGGTTGAGGAGGAGTAGGATCGGCAATACCCGCACGATTAGGGGCCTCAACCGGATTGCCGCCGCCGCCGCCGCCACCAAGCACTTTGGCAGGAGGCTCATCTTCGATCTTAAGGTTTATTTCTATCCCGGCATCAGCAATCGGAGTTTCAATTACCGGTAACGTCCACTTCAGCAAAAACATAAGTAATATCATCAATCCGGCAAAACCGGCAGTAATCATTGCGGCCTGACTATTTTTTTTGGCTTCAAAGGATGCAGACATAGCATACGTGTTATTCATACAAATGTAAAATTTCATTAATTAATAAGAAAGGCCTTATTGTTCACACCTGTTATTAACGATAAAAGACCTTTAAACGTGTAAAACGGTAACCTGCCAAATGTTAAGATTTTCAAAAGCATTGGTCGAACTGCAATAAACAGCAACAACGCCCGGAATAACTCATTGTGTGGTGTATTTTTTCGTCCGCGATTATCCTCAATCCCGGATCGAAATATTACTCGTGCTGGTCATTTGAGAAATAAACTTCCCGCGCTGTTACTGTTGATGAATAATGTCTACAACAGACAACTAAACGATAAAACAATATTCATTCTTGCCTGACGCAAGGTTGGTAGTTTTCCACATGCGGTCATCTTGGTAATGTTTTTGTTTTTCGTATGGCAATATATTATTCATTCTAAAAAGCATAACTTATGAAAATGAAATTATTTTCAGTGGCTACCGTATTCGGCCTGCTGGCAAGCAGTGCTCTGGTTTTTACTTCCTGTGATAAAGAGGATGATGTAAATAATGACGTGAAATATTCGCTTTCAGGCAATGCTACGGGATCACAGGAAGTTCCTGCCGTCACAACCTCCGCTACCGGTTCTCTTTCGGGAAAGTATAATGCGACTACTAATTTGTTAGAGTATGATATTGATTTTACAGGCTTATCAGGAACTGTGAGTGTTGCTCATTTTCATGGTCCTGCCCTGGCGGGTGTAAGTGCACCTCCAGTAATTGATCTAAGCATCACAACAAACGGCGTTAACGGTAAACTAAAAGGATCATCAACACTTCATGATACAATGGAAGCGCATTTGTTGTCAGGAAGACTATACTATAATATTCATACGGCGGCAAATCCAAACGGTGAAATCCGCGGCCAGGTACAGGCTGTTGCCGATTGATACATTTATTAAAATACGTTAATAGCAGGAGTGTTGCTCCTGCTATTTTTTTGTTTTTGGTGTTTGCATTGATGCCATTGCTACGCAAGTTTTTTATAAATCCACCAGGGCATCCATTTCAATAATTTGGCAATGATCCACCAGCGCCTGCTGATATATACTTTTCTTTTCCT
>JANWHX010000324.1 GCA_025450235.1 Chitinophagaceae bacterium
ATTAAATCAACCTTGGCTTCATTACCGACAACCGTTGAGCTATTGTAAATAGCGGTATCACCAATTGAAATATACATGGCATTACCATCACTGACTGTACGATTCCTCGACATATCCATTTTGGCGATGGTGTAAGGGCCCAGGGAATAAGTGGCTGTTTCACCATTATTACTCCTAACGGTGAATGTAAAGGAAACAGTTTTGCTACGTGCAGCCTCCGGTATAACATAATAAAAACGAAGAGTGGCTGCAGAGGTATCTACGGTGAATGTTACTGTCGTTTTTGTCCCGCTGGTTACAGAGGGTGAACCGACTGTAACCGGTACATCTACTCCACTCTGATTGGTGAAGAAGGACCTGTGTTCAAGAAAGGTTCCCGTGGCCCCTGCAATGGATGCTTCCACTTCTGCAGAAGCAAGTTTGCCTTTTGTTTTGGGAATCGCCATCGCATAGGCAAACTCAATAACCTGGCCCACTATGTTTGGCCCTAAGGATCGTTTGATGGCATCATTTTGCAGAGCATCTTTAGCCACCGGGAGAGCATAGGCTTTTTCCTTTTTGCATCCATTCAGTAACACTACCAGCAATACCAGGATTGATGCACAACCGAAATATGAATATATACGCTTCATCGCAAAGTTTTTAGTTTTTAGAAATTATTGAACTGTAACATAGATAGTATAATCTTTCCTGACCTGGCGGTTACCGGAAACAACGGTATAAACTTTCGGACTCGCCAGGTTAGAAAAGTCAACTTTACCCGTGATCTTAGGATCCAGTTTAGCATCTGTCACCAGCGAAAATTGCGGGTAAAGATTCCTGAGATCAGTACCGAACAGCACCTCGACCCGGATAGTTTGTGCAGTGGTGTCGATTACCGGGGCTTTTGATCTCACAGTAACAAAATCAGTACCTAATAATTCGAAATTACTTACATAACATTCGGCCCTTGTCGTAATAAGTAAACCATCTTCATCTACGGGGTAATCTTTTTTACATCCTGCCATTACGAAGGCAGCGATCAATAAGGCTCCTGTTATTTTTATATATTTTCTCATTGCTTTAGCGTTAAAATTTTAAATGTTTTATACGATACGTCGATCAATTAATTATCGCCAGGGAATGTTTTGAGTCAGGTTGGGATTCTTATCACGTTCACCTGGCGGAATCCTGAAAATATAATTCTGTTGATATTCCAATAACTGCGTGTTTTGATAATACCGTGATGGTTGAGCCCCCCATGTATCAATGCGAAATAGACCAGGGCCACCGGGCGCTCCCCATACTCTTTCAATTGCTCTCCAGCGACGGAGGTCGAATGAACGCTGGCCTTCGCCAATCAATTCAACTATACGTTCCTGTTCGATTGCTTTGAAGAATTCTGCCGCGCTGGCTGTCTTTGCAGGGTCTAATGGGGGTAAGTTACCGCGACGACGAACTGCATTTACTAAGGCAATCGCATCGGCCTGTGGTCCGCTTGCCTCGTTCGTTGCTTCGGCATACATCAGGAAAACATCTGCCAACCGCACGACCGGCCATGCAAAGTCACCGTCACTGCGTCCCTGGCCTGCATAATTGCGTACAAACTTGCGGAATACATATCCCGAATTGGTTCCATCAGTATTATAAGTGATATAATTGGTGCCTCCAATGTTTACAGTGCCGGCCCATGTTTGATAAATAAATGGACACATTCCTGTCGATTGCAGGGAAACCATTCCGAGACTCATTTCATAATCCCATTCAATGGTTGATTTCATACGATAGTCCCGGTTGGCATAACTATTCGGATTAACGGCGGAATTCAGCGTCGTTCTTGCATTGGGATTAGTAGTGGGATTCATGGGTATCATCGGCGGAGCAAAATCACCGGTAGTAGTTAATTGATACCTGTCAGCTATCTCATAACGCGGCGATACCCAGCATTGAGAGCCTTCATGTGAACGGCCTGCAAAGTCACGCATTAGTTCTTCCCCCTGGGCCGTGCCTGTTCCTCCATGCGTAAACACCATGATCATTTCCTTATTATTAAGATTGGCTTTGGGTGTGAAAAGAGCATAATAGTTGGGAAGAATATCTGCTTTACCCAGGACGTCTATATTACCGGGATCACCATTCAAATACAATGTAAGACCATAATCGTTGATCACTTTTCTAAAATCTGCAGCAGCAGCAAGAAAAGATGTGTTTGCAGCCGCAGCATCTGCAGTGAAACCTTCTAATTCCGGCCACCCATTCTTTTTCCAGCTTGCCCAGTAAAGCTGAAGTTTACCACGCAATGCCAATGCAGCAGGTTTAGCAGCACGCCCCAATGCACTGGTGCTGACAGGAAGTCTATCAAAAGCATAAGTAAAATCAGCCATTATTGAATCCTTTACCTGGGCTATCGGAAGTCTCGCAAGCGTTGCCACCTGGGAATTATCATCTATAATATGACCGATATAAGGAACGTCACCCCACATGCTGATTAACCTGAAGTAAGCCAGGCCGCGAAGAAGGCGGGCTTCACCTATAATTGTTTCAAGATTCGTTACTGACCCGGTTCCAGCTTCGGATACCATTCTTGTTACGTTATCAATTACATAATTAGCACGATTGACAGCCCCATATAGGTAGCGATACATTTTGTCGAATGCAGCGCCATATCCCGTTGGGTTATAGTTGGCATTGTTATACGCATCACCGAGCCTGAGGTTACCGGCTACCGTACTATTTGTACCGCTACGTGATCTGACAAATTCTGCCTGGCCGTCATAATGGTAGTCACGGTCAAAGCAAGGCCTTGTTGAAGCATAAAGGCCCATCAAGGCATACGTGGCATCGGCTTCGGTTTTCCAGAATTGTTCAGCCGGCAACTCAGTCGTCGGGACCTGTTCAAGCAGGTTTTTTCTGCAGGAAGAAATAACCATCATAACAGCCACCACAGCTATTATAAATATTTTTGACGTTTCATTTATTTTTTTCATGATTATGTCTATTTAGAAACCTACGTTTACTGAGATTGAATATGATTTGTTAAGTGGATACAGGTTATTATTGTTACCTGCTTTTTCCGGATCAAGCCCACGGAAAGAGTTGAAAAATGTGGCGATGTTTTCAGCTGATCCGGCTATACGCAGGTTGTTAAAGCCAACATGTTTTAATAGTGACTTCGGAATATTATAACCTAGCTGTATATTCTTTAACCGGACATAACTCATCTTATCCAGCCAAAAAGTTGTAAGCGCTGTATTATTACCACTTCCACCCAAACGCGGCCATTCACCCCCACGGTTTTCTACGGACCAGGGTTGATTCCAGTGATTCCAGGTAGCGGCATAACGTGATGCACCGAAGTTTGGATTGTTGAATGCATTTATCCAAAAATCTTTACGGCCTGCGGAGCCCTGGAATAAAAATGCCACATCAAATCCATTCCATTGAACATAACCGGTCAATCCAAAATAAGTAGTTGGCCTGTCGCGCTGAACGGAAGGGAAGGCTTTCATGTCATTGGCATCAATACGGCCATCGCCATTCAGGTCCTTACGAAGAATATCTCCGGGTTGTGCTCCCTGTGGTGTTGCTTTGTAAACATCCTCCCAGGTTTGCGCAATACCGATAGCCTCATAAGCATAAACATAGTTATAAGGCATTCCAACGAAAACATTAGCTCCGCCATTAGTGGCGCCTCTTCCTAAATACTCATTCCATTTTTCCAGTTTTGTTGTGTTGTAAGAAGCATTAAAATTAAGGCCGTAGCTAACTTCTCTACCTATCTTATCTCTCCATGAAAAATCACCTTCAATACCGCGGTTTCTCATGTTGCCTATGTTGTTTCGGGGCGGCGGGCTAAATGCACCCGAGAGAAGAATTGATAAATCAGAAGGACGGTTCATGCCGGTAGTCAGGCGATCATAATAATCAATTGTTGCAGACAAACGATTATTCAGGAATGTCAGATCAAAACCGGCATTGAAGACGGTGGTTTCTTCCCATGTAAGAAACTGGTTGATTAATTTGCTGTTAACAAATCCCCTTGAAATGCTGCCCGAAATAATGTAACTATTTGCAGCGAGTGTTTGCTGTTGCTCATAGCGGCCAACACCACTATTGTTACCAAGGCTGCCATATGATGCACGAAGCTTACCGCTGTTAAGGATGCGACCGGTAAATTTTTTTATAAATTCTTCTTCAGTAAAACGCCAGCCTACCGCTACGGATGGAAAGAAACCATATTGACTTCCGGGAAGAAACTTGGAAGAACCATCTACGCGGAAGTTTGCTTCCAAAAGATATTTATTAAATGCCGTGTAGTTTACGCGGCCGATATAGGATCGAAGACCTTCTGCACTGGAGTTGCCACCGGTGGATTGAATATCTGTCAGGGCAGCATCAATCTCGTGAAGTGTTGGATAAAGCCTGTCATTACGTCCACTTCCCTGGTAGCGATCATACCAATATTCTTCGCTGTATACGATCAATCCCGCTAACGCATGATTTTTCTTAATAACTGTCTGGTAATTCAGGCGCGCAGTCATCAATGTTTTGTAACCGGTAAATGTTGTATTACTTACACCCGCATTCGGCCCAACATACACGCGGCTGCCAAAGGCAGACGTTTGAAAGTTATATGCCTGGTTAGGCATGTTGGCATTCCATCCGAACTGGTTGTAATAGTTCAATGCATAATCGATCGTGGCAGTCAATCCTCTGATGGGTGACCAGTCCCAATACATACTGCCATTAAATTCCTGCCGGCTTTGCCTGTTCAGCGTATTTACATAAACAGTATAAGGATTGTATGCCTGCGGATCTTCACCATAAGCCATTACTCCGCCAAAATATCCCGTTTTAGGATCATAGGGCGTGAGACCGGCAATCGCATATTGCATATCGAAACCTGCTGTATTTGTGGGAGCGGGGTCAGTAAATCCTTCTTCCAATGCATAAACAAATTTTGACCAGTTGCCGTTCATTTTGACTCCTGTATTCATATTATCCTTGATCTTATAATCAAAACTAAAGCGGGCATTATATTGCTTGAATTCATTATTGATCTGCAATCCCTGCTCGTCCTTCATACCTCCGGAAATATAGAAGTTTGATTTTTCATTACCTCCCTGGGCGGAGAGGTTATAGCTTTGATATGTTCCATCACGCATAATGATATCCCACCAATCTGTATTCGGGTAGCGCAACGGATCAATCATTCCAAGCGCCATCCACTGGTCAACAGTACCGAGTTTGAAAAGTTGATTGCCGGGAAGGGTATTTACCGCGGTCCTGCGTTGTTGAACTGTTATTGACCGGGGGTAGTCAGCCATAAAATCAAAAGCCTTAGTCGGTTTTGTTAAAGCAGCAACATTGTTAAAAGTGACCATTGCTTTTTTCTGGCCCTTACCCGATTTCGTAGTGATAAGAATTACTCCATTGGCGGCGCGGGATCCATACACGGAAGAAGATGTAGCATCTTTAAGAACGGAGATCGTTTCAATATCATTAACATTAATGCGATTGATGTCTACATCCGGCATACCATCAACAACAATCAGCGGGCTGCTGTTATTAACGGTACCCAGGCCACGGATCAGTATGTTCATCTGGTTATTACCTGCCATACCTGAGTTCTGAGTAATGGCCAGACCCGGAACAAGCCCTTCAAGACCTGATGTAATATTGGATATAGCGCGGCTGGTCGTTTTTTGATCAACAGTCACCTGCGAAACGGCACCTACGAGGTTTACCTTTCTCTGTTTACCATAACCGATCACCACAACATCACTCAGTGTTCCGGCATCGGGCAGCAGTATTATGTCAACGACAGCACGACCACCGATACTGATTCTTTGTGTGACAAAACCAACATAACTGAATATAAGGCTGTCCTCTCCGGCGGGAACGTCGATAGTAAACCGGCCTTCAACATTTGTAACAACTCCGCCTGATC
>JANWHX010000325.1 GCA_025450235.1 Chitinophagaceae bacterium
AAATTTAGATGAAGCTAAAGCCGAGCTGGACAAGAATTATGGAACAGTTGACCTGCGACCCAGGTTTCAACAGGTATGGGATCAATTGAGCAAGGCGTATCATATCTATAATACCGGCTGGTTGCAATTGAATCCTCAGCGGATTCGTATCAATAACCTGTTCGCAAGAAATGATTCTTTGTATGTGTACCTGGGGATCTCGGCCAAACCCGTTATTACATTTGAAAAACCTGCAGACCATTCCTCTCCTGTTCCGGCTATCAGGGACTTCAGCGTACGGCAGGATTTTTCCATCTTCCTTGATGCGGTCCTGAACTATGATTCATTGAGCAATTTGCTGAACCAGAAGTTAGCTAATAAGGAATTTGATCTCAATAAAGGCCCGGTAAAAAAGAAATTCGTGTTCCGTGAATGTAAGCTGATCGGTGAAGGGAACGAAAAGCTGATCATTAAAGTAAATTTCTCCGGAACCAATGACGGCACCTTTTACCTCACTGGCAAGCCGGTATATGATAAAGAGACTCATATCCTGGAGATAAAAGACATGGACTTTGATATAAAGTCAAAGAACGCTTTATTAAAAACAGCCGAGTGGCTATTCACCAAACGAATTCTGACCGAGATAACTAAGTATACGAAGTATGATCTGGGTTCTTATCTCGACACCGCAAAAATCGGCGTCAATCAACAACTCAATCGTGAATGGGTAAAAGGCATCCGAAGCAATGGGGTGATCCAGGACATCAAACTTATCGCCATTTATCCCTTCAGCCAATATCTTGTGATTCGCAGCAATTGCACGGGTCTGCTTTCCGTAAAAGTCGAATCAGTTGACTTCAGCCTGTAGTTTCCTCTTCTCCTGCTTTGAAAGAAAAATGCCTTTGTGCGAGATAGCTGAAAAGGATAACGATCGTTGTAGTCAGGACCTGCGCAAGAACGGGATAAATATGAGCCCTTTCGACCATTATTTTCAGCAAAATGAAATTCAATACCAGGTTAAACAGGCATATCATGAAATAGCGGAACAACTGGATCCGGCCTTTCATCGTAGAGTCGCTGAACACAACATATTTCGACATAAAAAAACCGATCGGGAAAGTGATGCAGAATGAAGTAAACAAGGCTGCGCTATGTGCTTTAAATGCATAAAAGTCGAAATCAAATTCTTTCCCTTTAAATATATACTCGTAACTGATGAAATAGACGAGAAAGCCCAGTAATGTATTGGCTCCCCCGGCGGCGGCATAACGGAAAGTCTGCAGGTTCATGAATCGCCTGAAAGGAGGATAAAAAAAATCTATCACGGGCAACAGCAAATCCCTTGCATTGTGTATATGTCTTCGCATCCGGGGCAAAGATATATATCCGTATGGCTGCTGCAAGCGGCCTGATGGATTACGTTTCGTAAATTCGCAGCCATTAATAATAAAGGATGAGTATTGTAAGCACGATAAAGCCGTTGGTGATAAAGGCGCTAAAAGAATTGTATCCAGGGGATCCTAAATCCGCCGATAGCTTGCCCGACAGGTTCAGGGAAGACGATCTTACTGTAAGTATTACCAAGCCTGAATTTGAAGGTGACTATACACTTGTCCTCTTTTCCTTTGTAAAACAATTAAAAAAATCTCCTGAGCAATTGGGGAAGGAGATTGGAGAGCTGCTGTTGAAGAATAACCCGGAATTATTTACTTCTTACAATGTTATTAAAGGATTTTTAAACCTTGTGATCGCTGACAGGTATTGGTTAGATTTTTTACAAAGCAACTATTCAAACAGATCTCCGGGTGTCAGGCCTTCCGTTAATAAGACCATCATTGTCGAGTATTCCTCGCCAAACACAAATAAGCCTTTGCATCTTGGTCACCTCAGAAATAATTTTTTGGGATGGAGTGTGGCGGAAATTTTAAAGGTGACTGGCCATAAAGTAATTAAGACGGCTATCATGAATGACCGCGGCATCCACATCTGCAAATCGATGGTGGCATGGCAGCGATTCGGCAATGGAGCCACCCCGGATTCAACAGGGATCAAGGGGGATCACTTTGTCGGGGACTACTATGTACTCTTTGGAACAGAGCTTAAGAAAGAAGTGGAGACATTGATGGCCACAGGAACGACTAAAGATGAGGCGGAAAAGAATGCGCCGTTAATGCAGGCGGCGCAAAAAATGCTTGTTGACTGGGAAAACGGCGATCCTGAAGTCAGGGCTTTATGGGAAAAAATGAATGGGTGGGTCTATGAAGGCTTTAATGAAACCTATAAAAAAATTGGAAGCGATTTTGATAAGAACTACTTCGAAAGTAGCACCTACCTGATGGGAAAAGAAATTGTAGAAGAAGGTTTGGCAAAAAATGTTTTTTTCAAAAAAGAGGATGGCAGCGTTTGGATCGATCTCACTAGCGATGGTTTGGATGAAAAACTGGTCTTAAGAAAAGACGGAACGTCCGTTTATATAACACAGGATTTGGGCCTGGCGGACAAAAAGTATGAGGAGTTTCATTATTATCAGAGCTTTCATGTGATTGCAGATGAACAGAATTATCACATGAAAGTGCTGAAGCTGATCCTGAAAAAATTACAAAAACCATACGCCGACGGGATTTATCACCTGAGTTATGGACTGGTTGAGTTGCCGACCGGGAGAATGAAGACCAGGGAAGGAACGGTGGTGGATGCAGATGAGATCATTGAAGAATTAATAAAGGTAGCAAAGGATAAAACAGAAGAACTGGGAAAGGTAAAAGACTTTAATCCGGGTGAATTAATTGAACTTTATGACACAATCGCTTTAGGGGCTTTGAAATTCTTTCTTCTCCGTGTAGATCCAAAAAAGAGAATGCTTTTTAACCCGGAAGAAAGTATAGATTTTCATGGATTTACCGGGCCTTTTGTGCAATATACCCATGCAAGGATCAAATCGATCCTGAGAAAAGAGATAGCAGGGGTCAGTCGGCAGTCGGCAGTCGGCAGTTCGCAGCCGGCAGTTAGCAGTCCGCTTTTACCAAAGGAGAAGGAACTTATTGTTTTGCTGGAGCAATACGAGAGTATACTTGGCCAGGCCCTGGAGGAGCATAATCCTTCTGTGGTCGCGATCTATGCCTTTAATGTAGCCAAAGTATTTAACGCGTTTTATACTGAACATTCGGTAATGAGTGCTGAATCAGAAGAAAAGAAGGTCCTGAGGCTGAAGCTTTCGGAACTCACAGCCAATGTAATTGCTGCGTCGATGGCCCTGCTCGGCGTGAAGGTTCCCGAGAGAATGTAAGTGGTTGCGGAAGCACCTGGTGCATGATAAGATTATGAGTGGCAAACACATAATCTGTGTTATCGCAGCGAGTTATGTTGTGGGCAAAGTAGTACTACTATGCGGGTATAACCGCTTTTTTTTCGCAGAATATTTGCATTTAATCAAAAAAGACTCTATGTTTGTCAGGCAATTTCGAAAAGAACTCCCCTCCTTCCAGTACCTGTAAACACCACTTTTTTCAACTAATATCTACTATGAATCTTGTTTGGCAGGCTTGAATTTTCAGCCATTGCCTGCGCTTAACGTCAAGGGAAATTCTATCACCCGGTTAAGTATCAAACAGGAGAATCCATCAAACTTGTTAAACCAATAGCGAAAGCATATTTAGGGCATTCCGTCCATATATATATATATTGGTTATGAGAAAATATTTTAACGTACCGATCGAGTTTGACAAACAAAAAGTTGATTCAATCATACAATCAACAATTGCTAATAAGGGTAAGGGCTATGTATGTTCTGTGGAGGCCAACATTATTGCGACAGCCAATCTCAACCCGGTTTTTCACAATGTAGTTAACAATGCGCTGGTAAACATTTGTGATGGTTCAATGGTGGCCACGATACTTAGCAAGGTTCACGGTAGAAAATTGAAACCTTATATAGGCGCTGACCTGTTCCTTGATTATGTACATCTGTGCCGCTATAAACAATTCTTTCTGGGAAATACAAGGGAAGTGTTGAATGGGCTGCGTGAGAATCTTTCAAAGACCGATCCAGCGATTGGCTCCATGCGGTTCGAGGAGCTGCCTTTCAGAAAAGTGGAAGATTTCGATTATGAAGGCATTGCTAAAATGATCAATGCAGATAAGCCTGATATTATATGGGTATCACTCGGTGCACCCAAGCAGGAAGAATTTATGTACAGGTTGATGCCTCATCTCGACCAGGGTGTGATGTTTGGTTTTGGCGCCATCTTTAATTTCAACTCCGGTACCGGTCCCGTAAAAAGGGCACCCAAGCTATTGCTGAAATTAAAATCAGAATGGTTGTACCGTGCATTTGAACAACCTAAGAAGAACATTCCACGCTATTGGAGATTTATGAGGCAATTGCCTAAACTGGTTTTAATAGAACGTAAACAACTTAAAAAATCATAAAAGATGAAAAGAGCATTAGTATGCGGCGCCGGCGGATTTATCGGCGGGCACTTAGTTAACCGTTTGAAAAGAGAAGGTTACTGGGTGAGAGGTGTGGATTTGAAAGAGAACGAGTATGATAATTGCCCTGCAGATGAGTTTGTTGTTGGCGACCTCCGTGACCCCCAGGTTGTATCCAAAGTGGTTACTTCCGACCTTAATGAAATTTATCAATTGGCTGCTGATATGGGTGGAGCTGGCTTTATATCTACGGGTATAAACGATGCTGCCATCATGCATAACAGTGCGCTGATCAATTTGAATGTACTGGAAGAAACAAGGATCAAAGGAGTAAAGAAAATATTCTATACTTCTACGGCCTGTGTTTATCCTGAGTATAATCAAATGGACCCTAACAATCCCAAATGTTCCGAAGACTCAGTTTACCCTGCTGAACCGGATAGTGAATATGGCTGGGAAAAACTCTTCTCTGAAAGAATGTATTTGACATATGGCCGTACCTGTGATATGACGGTTAAGGTCACACGTCTTCACAATATTTTCGGGCCCATGGGTACCTGGAATGGCGGAAGGGAAAAAGCTCCTGCTGCTGTTTGTCGCAAAGTAGCTGAAGCTCCCGATGGCGGTACAATTGAAATTTGGGGTGATGGTTTACAAACCCGTTCATTCCTGCTGGTCACCGAATGCGTTGAAGGTATCAGGAGATTAATGGAAAGCGAAGATTTCTCGGGCCCCGTTAATATCGGATCGGAAGAAATGATCTCAATGAATGATTTTGCAAAATTGGTTATCGATATTTCCGGTAAGAATCTTAGCATTAAGAATATTGAAGGACCTACCGGTGTACGCGGAAGAAATTCGGACAACGCGTTAATTCGCAAGAAACTGGGCTGGGCTCCTTCACAACCGCTCCGGGCCGGTGTCGAAACGACCTATAAGTGGATCGCTGCACAGGTAGAAGCAGAACGTGCCAAGAAAGTTGTACATGCCGGACCGGCGTTGGCCAAACATGTAGCGTAATAAAGAAGTTAATGTTATAGTTAAACGAAAGTGGCAAGCTTTAAACTTGCCACTTTCGTTTTTTGGCCTGTTGCCTATTGCTTATTGCCTATTGCTAATTGTCTACATTCCCATCATCATCTTTTTCTGTCGCAGGTTTCCCAAACTGGGATCCATTGCGATAGCCCTATCACAAAGCTGCTGCCCCTTCTCCTTTTCGCCTTTCTTCTGGAAACTCATACCAATCATGTATAAGGCTGAAGCGTTTTGTTTATCATATTCTAATATCTTATCCCAGTAGTCGATGGCTTGCTGGTATTTGCCTTTGTAATAATATCCTTCGGCTATCATATTCAGGATATTGAGGTCACTAGGCTTTCTCTTTAGTATTTCGGTCATTATCAATACGCCATTCTCGAGATCGCCCAGGTTGAAATAAGCGATACCCAGGTTTTCCAGGTAATCGTTATCCTTGTTCAATCCTCTGTCGCCGGCCTCTTTTATATATTTCAGCGCATTTTTATTGTCATCCATCGCATAATAGATCAGTCCCATTTCATAGATCCAGTAGTGTTTCGATGTATCCAGCTTTACAGCCTTCTGGAAATACGGGATAGCTTGTTTATAATTCATCATGTCCGCATAGCTGCGGGCCATCATATAAGGGATCTCTGCATTCTGTGGATCTTCTTTAGCGGCTGCATCCAGGTACCTGATTGCATCGCCATAATTATCTTTATCATAATGCACTTTGCCGAGATAATAATTTACTTTTTCGGAAGGGTCCGCTTTCTTTAATTTATCGGCATAAAGAACCACATCATCATAGTTCTTAAAATTGAATGAAAGAATCACCAGTTGTTTATAAGTGGCGGCAGTAGCATCGCCAAGATCTATTAATTTCTTATAGGTCTCAATTGCCTGGGCATGCCGGCGAAGATCAACATAAGCAGAAGCCAGATCATTAAGCACCGCTTTATTATTGGCATCATACTTAATCGCTTTTTCAAATTGCTTCAGCGATTCCAGCCGACGGCCATTTTGTTTTTCCAACAAACCTTTTTGGAAATAATGATTAAGACTGTCTTGTGATTGTGCAACGGAAACAATAGCAGCCAGCGTGAAGGAAAATAGCTGTACCAGGTATTTCAAAGGGTTTTTCTTCAATGGAATTTTAAACAGGATCAGCATCACATTTAATTTTCAACGTTTTGAATAAGGATATTGGCGGTACAAACTGTCGCCTCAGACAAAATAGAAATTATTTCAGAATTAAACCAGCCAATGCAGGCAAATTTATCTTAAGGCGGTAGATCTTCTGTTCCTTATCTACAAGTTCCGAACGGATGTCAGGGTTATAAACGTTGCCTGTGCCCCAATATATTGTTTTATCGCTATTGAAAATTTCCTTTTGGTAAGTTTTTTCCCTTACGTATATCTCCCAGTCGTTACGGACTACCGGGGTCATATTAAGAATTATCAGTAAATCGTCGGCTGCTGCCTTCCCCTTTCTGCGATAAACAATTACTGATTCTTCGCGATGATTCAGATCAACCCATTCAAAGCCGTAAATATTGAATTGATTTTCATATAAGGCCGGCTCACCATTCAGCAATTTATTAAGATCGGTTACACAGTTTTTCAGCTTGCGGTGCTTTTCATGTTGAAGTAAATGCCAGTCCAGTTCGGATTTATAGTTCCATTCGGTCGTCTGCCCAAACTCGTTTCCCATGAACAAAAGTTTGCCGCCGGGATGAGTCCACATATAGGTGTAAAGCAACCGAAGATTAGCTGCCTTTTGCCATTCATCTCCGGGCATCTTAAATAACATCGGGCTTTTGCCATGCACTACTTCATCATGACTTAACGGCAACATAAAATTCTCATCATAATAATACATCAGGCTGAAACCAAACTTATCCTGATGAAATTTTCTTTCAACGGGATCAAACTCGAAGTAATCAAGCGTATCATGCATCCAACCCATCATCCATTTCATTCCAAACCCTAATCCATTGGAGAAGGTAGGTTTGGTAACGCCGGGCCAATCCGTGGCTTCTTCGGCTATCGTTTGCGCATCAGGAAAATCCCTGAAAATGGTTTGATTCAGATCTTTGATAAAATCAATCGCTTCAAGGTTGCCATCACCCCCATGTTCATTCGGTTCCCACTCTCCTTCGTCCCGTGAATAATTGAGTTTAAGCATCGAACTCACCGCATCTACCCGGATGCCGTCAATATGAAACAGATCAAACCAAAACCTGGCACTGCTGATCAGGAATGATTTGACCTCTCCTCTCTTATAATTAAAAATATAGCTGTTCCAGTCGGGATGAAAACCCTTTCGCATATCTGCATATTCATAAGTATGTGTACCATCAAACATGAACAAGCCATGTGCATCATACGGAAAATGCGAAGGCACCCAGTCTAATACAACACCAATATCCGCTTTGTGAAATGCTTCTATCATGCGCATCAACCCCTGCGGATCACCAAATCTTGAAGTAGCAGCGAAAAAACCGGTACATTGATAACCCCAGCTTCCGTCAAAAGGGTGTTCCATCACGGGCATTAATTCCACGTGAGTAAATCCCATTTCTTTCACATACGGTACAAGCCGTTCCGTTATTTGATCGTAAGTGTTATACGTTTCTTCATCAAATTTGTCAGGACGCATCCAGCTTGCCAGATGCACTTCATATACGCTCCAGGGGGCATCAAGGGCATTATGTTTTTTTCTTTTCTTCATCCATTCGTCATCCTTCCATTCATAATACATATCCCAGGTAATTGTCGCTGTTTGTGGCCTCTTCTCCCAGAAATAGGCGAAGGGGTCTCCTTTGTCCGTTTCTCTTCCATGATAACCGACAATATGATATTTATATGCTTCCCCTAATTTAAATCCCGGAATAAATCCCTCCCATATACCGCTCTTATCCCAGCGCGGATATAATTCATATTCCCGTTTTTTCCAATGATTAAAATTGCCGATCACGGAAACAGATGTTCCGTTGGGTGCCCATACGCAGAAGTACACTCCCCATTTCCCGTTGACCTGGATTGAATGTGAGCCAAATTTTTTGTATAAACTGTAGTGGCTCCCTTGCTGGTAGTTCCTGACATCCTCATCAGTCAACATTGAATAGTTCCAGACAAGTTTGCTGGTGTCTACGAAGTTCTTTTCTTCATATTTTGGAATTGTCTCAGCCATCCCGCCATTTTTTAAATGACCGCATAATTTTTCAGTTCACGTAGCGTTTGAATACTTGATTTATTCTCCAATATTCCTGTTTCCCCCCATCTTTATGGAATTCTGTGCTTTGTGCGTCACATCCAACTTACAGCTTTTTATTGAAATATTAACAGCAAAGTAAGATAATTGAAACTAAGATATTGCCGGAAAGGGTCATTTTTGCGCCGGTCTTGTAATTGTAGTGCCTGATGTCCAACGTTAGGACTATTTTACTGACTGAATCGTTAACCATTCACCGCTATGAGAAAGTCACTTTTCTATCTATTAGGCTTTGTCCTTTTTTCAGGTCTTGTTCAAGCTCAAACATCTTCATTGAAGGGATCCGTGACTGATACAGCGGACAAAAAAAATCTTCAGAATACCGTCATTTCCCTGCTTCGGGAAAAAGACTCTGCATTGGTAAGATTTACCCGTGCAGATAAAGCCGGTAATTTTTCTATTAATAACCTCAAGCCGGGGAAATATATCGTGATGATCACTCACCCCTATGTCGGCGATTATTTTGATGGGGTGGAAATTAAAGCCGATATGGCAACGGACCTGGGGAACGTTATCATGATTCCCAAAACGAAGCTGCTGGCCGAAGTGATACTGAAAAGCGGATCACCGATTCGAATAAGAGGCGATACCACTATTTATACTGCCGACAGTTTTAAAGTAAGAGCCGGCGCCAATGTTGAAGAATTATTGAGAAGACTTCCCGGTATCCAGGTGGACAAGAGCGGGCAGATTACCGCGATGGGTGAACGGGTGAAGAAAGTTTTGGTGGACGGCGAAGAATTCTTTGGCAGCGATCCCGGGATAGCAACAAAGAATCTCCGGGCTGATGCGGTGAAGGAGGTCCAGGTATTTGATAAAAAAAGCGACCAGGCCGAGTTCACCGGAATTGATGATGGCGTAAGGGACAAAACAATCAACCTGAAGATGAAAGAAATGAAAGGATACTTCGGGAAAATTGAACTGGGAGGCGGATTAAAAGATAAATTCAATAATGACGCGATGATAAATGCCTTTAAAGGCAAGCGCAAGATGGCCGCCTATGGCATCATGAGCAATACCGGGCAAACCAACCTTGACTGGAAAGATGCACAGAACTATGGTGGTGGAGAAATGGATGGCATGTCGACCGGCGTTTCGGATGATGGAGGAATGTACGTCTCATGGAACGGCGGCGGTGAAGACAGCTACTGGGGAGGCCGAAACGGAATTCCGCAAAACTGGAATGCAGGTCTTCATTACAGCAATAAGTTCAACAAAGACAAGCTCAGCTTTAATTCGGGATATAAATTCTCGAAGGTGAATGCGCCGAGCAAAAAAATAGTTGTGGCCGAAAACTTTTTGCCGGATAGCAGTTGGCACACCAACACTTTGGACGACAAATTCACGTCCACCCGGAAGAATGCCTTCAACCTTACCCTGGATGGGAACATCGACTCGTCCAATTCGATCAAGTGGACAACAAGATTCAATACCAACGATTCCAGGAACTCAAGCAATTATTATAGCGAGTCAATCGATGATCTGTCAAGGTTCATTAATAACAGTACAAGAAATAGCACCAACCATTCAGAAAAAAATAATATTACCTCGTCAGTGTTGTGGCGGCATAAATTCAAGAAATTATCACGGACGCTATCTGTCAATGCCGACCTTATGTGGAATGATTTACACGCTGATGGTTTACTTTATTCGCTTGACAGCTTTTTCCTTCATGGCGTTTTTATCCGCAAAGACACCACTGACCAACAGAACATTCAAAACAGTGTCGGTAAAAGCATTACTACGAAAGTGGCATTTACCGAACCCCTGGCTAAAGACGTATACCTTGAATTCAGTTATGCGATAAATATTTACCACAATGGCAATGATAGGATTACCAGTATAAAAAGTCCGACAGGAAAGTATGATGAGGTGCTGGATACGCTTAGCAACTCATTTGTGTTTAACCGGATGGTGAATACACCGGGCCTTAATTTCAGGGTGAATAAAAAGAAATACAATTATTCTTTCGGCAGTTCGGTCGGTTTCAGTCATTTTCAACAAAAGAATTTGACGGAAGGCACGACGACAGACTATACATTTACAAATTTCTTCCCGCGGGTAACATTTGTTTATAAATTTAAAGGCAATGAAACCCTTCGGCTGAACTATAACGGGGTTACTACCCCACCCTCTATTGAGCAAATGCAGCCTACCCGCATAAATACTGACCCTCTGAACGTATACATTGGCAATCCTGACCTGGATCAATCGTTCCGCCACAGCATTAATGGGGGATACAATTTCTATAATGTCTTAAAAGAAAGAAATCTTTTTACCAATTTCAACTTTTCAACGACTCAAAACGCCTTTACACAGTTAAACGTCATTTCCCCCGGTGGCAAAAGGACTTACCAAACCGTGAATACGGATGGCAATTTTAATTTGAACTTTTACAGCAGCTACGGAATTAAGATCACCAAAGCAAAGCTCGGGATCGGGATCGGCCCGACCGCTAATATGAGCCGTAATATTGATTACGTAAAGCAAGAATTCGCCGCTGAGATCACCCGGAATGTTACGGATACGCGCAGCTATGGAGTCAGCATCAACGTTGATAAATATGTGCCAAATAAATACAACTTTTATTTTGGCCCGAGTATTACCTGGAACCATTCCAAAGCATCGGTAAACAGTGCTTCGAATGCCAAATACTGGATGCTGAATTGCTGGGGCCAGGGAACGGTTAATTTGCCTAAGAAATTTGAAATAAGCTCGGATGTTAATGTACAGGTTAGACAAAAAGATCCCCGGTTTACCCAAAATACTAATTATACAACGTGGAATATGTCGGTCATTAAACGAATGCTGAAAGATAACAAGCTGGAGGTGAAACTGGGTCTCTATGATATCCTTGATCAGAACAGGGGCTACCAGCGGAATTTTAACAGCTATAGTTTTACAGAAACGTATTATAACACCTTGCGCAGGTTTTGGCTACTGACAGTAACCTGGAATTTATCGAAGAACGGAAAAGCGCCAGGCTGGGAATAAAGCAGATGATAAAAGTTAAACTAAAATAGTATGAAAAGAATTTTGTTTATCCTGGTTGTTTTTGGATGCAGTGTTGGCCGGGCTCAACAGTTTATTAACAGCGGGATGGTCGAGTACGAAGTAAGGGTTAACAATCATAAATCATTCGGTGATGGTATATGGGGACAGATGTTCAAAGATAAAATGCCACAGTTTTCGACCACGTATTATCAGTATACTTTTACCAATGATAAAGCGATCTATAAATTCGATCGTCTTGATGAAAGGTCAAAGTTGCCCTGGAAAAACTGGATCACCTCCGAGGACAATGTCTGGTTCAGCGACTATTCTGCAGGAACCTTTACAAATCATAAATCTGTATTTGGCGACATGTACCTGATGAGCGATTCGCTGATGAAGATCGATTGGAAACTCTCTCCCAATGAAACCCGCGAAATTGCGGGCTTTACCTGCCGTAAGGCCACTGGAGTTATTTTCGACAGCGTATACGTGTTTGCTTTTTATACTGATGAAATAACCGTTTCCGGCGGGCCAATGGGCATCCAGGGCTTACCGGGGATGATACTCGGCATCACCGTTCCCAGGATGTTTACCAGCTGGGTTGCCACAAAAGTGCAGGTGAACGGAGTGAATACATCTGTCGTAACAGCGCCCCTCAAAGGAAAAAAGAAAAAAGCCACCGACCTGCTGGTCGATGTTAAGAGGGCTACATCGGACTGGGGGAGCTATGGACAGCAAGCCATCTGGCAGTTATTTTTGTAGCCTGGATTTTTTCTCCTCCAAAGGAGTCCTATCGGACAATTCATTTGAAGGTGACAATCACGGGAACATGATCGCTGTATCGTGTCCAGAATTTATGTCTTCCAATCTTAACGGATTGCAGTCTGTCAGCAAGCCCTGCTGAGGCAAAGCAATAGTCTATATGGTACGGCTTGTCTTTATGGCGGTACATATAAAGAGTTGGATGTCTCTCATTGCCCTGTTCCTGTTTATAATGCAAATGATACGTGCTGTAGATCTTTTTGGCCTCCAGCTTTTTCACCACATGCGAATGATTTCCTTCCCTGTATTTTTTGTCCCAGATCGTATTGCTGTTAAAATCCCCGGCAATTATTACCTGCCGGTCAGTTAAATGTTTTTCGTAATGATGCAGGGCCTTCCATATCTGTTCGACATACCGGCCATCAGGGTCGGTCGGATTCCATGCCCAAATAGCATAAAGAGTAAAATCAAATTGTCCGCCGGTAACTAATACCGGGATGATCGTTTGCAGCGTGGGGTTATACGTCCTTCGTAGCTTGAATTTGAATCCGTGATAAGAAAATATGCCGAGTCCCTTATGTGGATTATTGCCG
>JANWHX010000326.1 GCA_025450235.1 Chitinophagaceae bacterium
CTGCGAGCCGGTCCTTATAATCGTAAGAGGCATCCCCAAACAATAAGACATACTTTAGTTTATCCGAGGTACTGTTGCGATACTTATCATGATACATTTTTATGAAATCACGAATGGCGACCGGATCAGGGCTGCCACTTCCGAACTCATTGAATATTTGTTGCGTCGTGACGACCAGGGCTCTATAGCCCTCACGTTGCTGGTGAAACTGGGCAAGTCGCTGTGCCTGCGCCAGGAAAGCAGCATGCACCACAATTATATAATCTTTAGGTGAAGTGCTGTGCAGATCCTGGTTCACCACCGGGCCGCCTGCAGTAGGTGCGGGTAAATTGTCCGGATTGAATGATACATATTCGTGAAGCCTGTCACAATGATTTATAAACCTGAATTGATTGCCTGACAGGATTCCCTGCATGCGCAATGGGTTTATTGGATCAGTAATATCCCATACCTGGGTTGCCGCATTTGCATTGCCGAGTACAAATTCACCCGCAGTATTTCCGACAGTTGACCAGTCACGAATCAATAGCTGGTTAGTTCCATTCAATAAAAGATTTCTCCTGGCAAACAATTCGAACCAGTTGATCCACCCCTGCGAATTAATACTCCCGGGATTATATGTATAACTGATCACGGAATTGCCCTGGGATACTGTAGTTGAGTGAATGGCACTTGCTTGTTGTGCAAACAAATCAAACTGACCCGTACCAATCGGAGGAAGCGCGATCTGTCCGACTGAAGTGTTGTTGATCTTCACAACAAAATTACTTCCCGCTCCTACGGACCGGGCAACACAATTGCTCTTGAGTAACAAAGAAGAGCCGTTTACCAGGTCAGGAATAGTAACTGAGAAGCTTCTCGCCAGGGTTCTGCCCGGTAAATTTGATAATTCTTCCCCATACCATTCTTTTCCGCTGGCCAGAAAGTTCACGGTATCCAATTCATGAAAATACCTTTCTGAAAAACTATTGATAGTTACAGCCGGAGAACTAACCGCTGTTGAATTGGCAATTCTTTTTCCGGAGCCTCCAACGGATAAAAAGTAATAAGATTTATCGCTATAAATATTTTTGCGGTGAATAAATCTTTGATTCAATGAGTCTTTTATCCATTCATCCGGTCCCGGGGCGTAGAAGAGTATATAATCGCTCCCATTTAAGATACCATCGCCTCCGTCCACAGTCATGATAGCATTTTCCTGCAGGTCATCGGACCATGGTCCTGAATTGCCTTCACCCAGCATTTGACCGCCATTGCCATAAAGACGGATGCTATTCGAAGAAAGACTGGAGGTGTTAATTCCCAGTGTACTCAGAAAGGACAGGTCTATTTTATACACGCCGGCTTCCTTTAAGGCGAGTTTGTACCAGGTGCCTGTTGCCAGTGCCGAATTTGGTTTATAAATACGCTGAGCTGTGGCGACCGTTTTTATGGTCAAAACCAGGAAAACCGGCAACAATTTTCTCATCAGCATAGTGACAAAACTCCTTTTTATTGATCAAGGGTCAAAACTTAAATTCCTGCTTAGCAAATGAGCATTGTATATTAAGCATTTCGCGTTCATTACCAATCTTTCCGAAGTAAATACACGTGGTTAAATAAGGTATTTATGCTTAAAGACTTTTTGCCGAAAGTTTCTATATTCGCAGTGTCGCCAGTTATATCTATTCGAGGGTGCAATATTTTGACCCTTACCGGCGTTAAATTTATTCCAATTCGTAGGTTTATGATAAAAACAATGAGCGTGAAAAACTTAGGTATTATTTTACCCTTCCTGGCGCTGGTGCCACTGGCCTCCTGCAAAATGTTCGGAAGCAAGAAGAAAGCCAAGTCAGAAGTGACCGGCTGGAACTATAACGACAAAAACATGGGCGGTTATCAGATAGCCAAAGCCAAAGAACAGGGCAACGGGCCCGGGTTGGTATTTGTGCAAGGCGGTACCTTCACCATGGGTCAGACTGAAGAGGATGTAATGTTCGAATGGAATAATATTCCGCGCCGCGTATCTGTTCCTTCATTCTATATCGACCGTACTGAAGTAGCTAACGTTCATTACAGGGAATACCTGTTTTGGATTAGCCGGGTATTCGATCCAACAGATCCCGCTAACCTTCCGATTTTTGAAGGGGCGCTGCCTGATACCATGGTTTGGAGAAGTGAGCTAAGTTATAATGAGCCGCTGGTTGAATTTTATTTCCGCCACCCTGGTTTTAATAACTACCCGGTGGTAGGTATAAACTGGAGACAAGCATCGGACTTTTGTCTTTGGAGAAGCGACAGGGTAAATGAAGGAATTCTTTTACAAAAAGGATATATCAATAAACAGGGATTACAGGGTCAGCAGGGTAGTAATAATTTTACTACTAAGTCATACCTGCTCGATCTGTATCAGACAGCTCCCGGAAAAACGGCCACATCTAAAAAGAACAATCCTTTAAAAACAGCACAGGGTCAGCCAAGGACGAAAGTGTCTATGGAAGATGGTTTACTGCTGCCTGATTATCGTTTGCCTTTTGAAGCCGAATGGGAATATGCTGCATATGGTTTGATCAATCAAAACCCACGCCCCAGTACAAAAGAAGGTAAACGTGGTGAAGAGTTACAGTCTAACAAACAAATATATCCCTGGTCACAGAATGTAAACGGTTTGCGTGATACCCGTCATGGCAGCTGGCAAGGTCAATTCCTGGCCAACTTCAAACGTGGTTCTGGTGATAACGCTGGTGTGGCTGGTGGTTTGAATGACCGTGCCTTTTATACTGCGGATGTAAAATCTTTCTATCCAAATGGATTTGGAGTGTACAACATGGCTGGTAATGTGGCCGAATGGGTACAGGATGTATTCAGACCGCTTTCCACCATGGACTATGATGATATGCCGGCTCCAATGCGTGGTAACAAGTTCCAGAAGTTATACAAGGATCCCACTACCGGTGAAGCACAGATCAATGATACAACGGGTCGTGTAAAAATGGTAGATGTAACGGATGCTGAAAGCAAAAACCGCCGCAACTATCAGCGTGGTAACGTGATCAACTATCTTGATGGTGATACTGCATCACAGGCGGCTTATGGTTATGGTATTACTACCCTGATCAGTGATAAATCCAGGGTATATAAAGGCGGTAGCTGGAACGACCGCGCTTACTGGCTCAGTCCGGGGACACGTCGTTTCCTTGAAGAAGATCAATCTTTAAGCACTCTTGGTTTCCGTTGCGCAATGGACCGTATGGGTAGCCCAGAAGGTAATAAGCGCAAAACAGGTCAGTTCTTCCCGACTAAAAGACAAAAGAAATAATTTATTATTGTTTTGATATAGTTAACCCCGCCAGCAGGCGGGGTTTTTTGTTGCCCCGACTGGTTAACTTTGTTTAATGCCAATCGAACGCCTATATGATATTTATAAACAGTATCCTTCCGTTCAAACTGATACACGAAAGCTGAAACAAGGTGATATTTTCTTTGCCTTAAAAGGCGGAAACTTTAATGGAAACAGTTTTGCAAAACAGGCCATTGATGCCGGTGCTGCGTATGCGGTAATTGATGAAAAGGAATTTGAGATCCCCGGTAAAACCATCCTGGTTGACGATGTGCTAATGTCATTGCAGGATTTAGCCAAATATCATCGCGAACAGTTTACAGCCTTGCCTGACGGTCCATTGGACTCCTTTGGGAGCAGGCAGGTTCCTTTCATTGCTATAACCGGCAGCAATGGTAAAACAACAACCAAAGAGTTGATTAACGCAGTTCTTTCAACAACATTTAGAACTTACACCACAGAAGGAAACCTGAATAATCATATCGGGATCCCGCTCACCATTTTAAAGATCAGGCCCGATGCAGAAATAGCGGTCATAGAAATGGGGGCAAATCATATCGGCGAGATTGCAGGGTATTGTAAATATGCTCAACCGACGCATGGCATAATTACAAACTGTGGCAAAGCACACCTGGAAGGCTTTGGCAGTATTGAAGGCGTAAAAAAGGGGAAAGGTGAATTATTTGATCATTTGCGGACATTAACTCATGGATATGCTTTTGTGATGTGGGATTACGATTACCTGCGCGAAATGAGTAAAGGCATCAGCGGCATTATCAAATATGGAACACATGATGATGCGCATGTAATCGGTAAAGTGAAAAAAACTGATCCATATCTCGAAGTAGAAATAGTCCTGGGATTGGATGGTGGTCCTTTAAAAACACAATTGGTGGGAGATTATAACCTGCCAAATGTGCTGGCGGCGGTTACTGTTGGAAAAACATTTAAAGTTTCAGAAGAAAAAATAAGAACGGCGATTCAGAATTATTCTCCATCCAACAGCCGTTCACAACTTATCGAAAGGGGAAGTAATAAGATCATCCTGGATGCTTACAATGCAAATCCCGCCAGTATGAAATTGGCTATCGAAAATTTCGCGGGTATTCACGGAAATAATAAGATACTAATGCTCGGTGCCATGGCGGAGCTGGGAACAGAGAGCATTCATGAACACGAGGTGATCATTGATCTCATAAAAAAATACAAATGGAAAAATGTGGTGCTTGTCGGAGGCGATTTTGTCAAAATAAAACACCCCTTCATTTCATTTAATAGCGCTATCGAAGCAAAACAATGGATGCACCAGCTGCAACCGGAAGACGCTTATATCCTCATCAAGGGCTCACGAAGCATGCAGATGGAAAAAGTATTGGAAGTAAATAAGCCAGATATGTGATTCTTATCGCCTTCCTGTCTTACCGGCTAATTTTAAAAAAAAGGAACACGGATTACACAGATTAAAAGGATTTTCACCGATAAAATCTGTGTTGATCCATCTGATCCTTGTTATCCGTGTTCTCTCTCTGGTAGGCTATAAATCGAAACCCGGCACTGCCTAAAAAATCTGTATTAACAATTTCCGGCATTAAACACGACCTTTGCGGCCGGATTAAACTTGGTTTAAGATGAGTGAGAAAAGAAGACATCGCGGATATTTTTCATCAACATTAGGATGCCGCTGCCCGCGTTGCCGGGAAGGAAAATTATTTCAATCCCCGGTAAGCTTCGGTTTTAAGAAGAATATGTTGATGAATAAAAACTGCACGGTCTGCGGGCAACCCACGGAAATTGAAGTTGGCTTTTACTATGGAACAAGCTATGTCAGTTATGCTTTATCGATAGCAGTGAGCGTGGCCAGTCTTGTAGCGTGGTGGATGATCATCGGTGTATCAACGGAAGACAACCGTTTCTTCTTTTGGCTTGGCTTTAATGCCCTGTTGCTGCTGGCACTTCAGCCCTGGCTGATGCGGGTCAGCCGTAGCTTTTGGATATCCTGGTTTGTAAAATATGATCCTGATTGGAAAGAACA